>NZ_JAFRFW010000555.1:0-1595 GCF_017434145.1 Saccharopolyspora sp.
CAGCGCCTGCCTCGCGACCGGCGTCGGCCGCTTCCGCCACCTTCGCGGACCGAGCCCGAAGACAGGGCACTCAGCGACGCGAGTCGGCGTAGGACTCCAGCGCCGCCAGCTGCGCGGGGTCCAGCGACGGGCGCACCGCGCCGCGTGCGGTGCGCAAGTGCGCGGGGGAAACCTCGGCGGCGGCGAGGGATTCGCGCATCGCGGTCAACGCCGCTTCGCGCACCAGCGCAGCGCAGTCCGCCGCCGAGTAGCCGTCCAGCTCGGCAGCCAGCTCACCCAAGTCCACATCGGACGCGAGCGGGGTGTTGCGGGACGCGGAGCGCAGGATCTCCTCGCGCGCGGCCGCATCCGGCGGCGGCACGTACACCAGCCGTTCCAGCCTGCCGGGGCGCAGCAGCGCCGGATCCACCAGTTCGGGCCGGTTGGTCGCACCGAGCACGACGACGTCGCGCATCGGCTCCACGCCGTCCAATTCGGTCAGCAGCGCGGCCACCACCCGGTCGCTGACGCCGGAATCGCCGGACTGGCCGCGGCGCGGAGCGAGCGCGTCCACCTCGTCCAAGAACACCAGCGCCGGCGAGGCGTTCGCGGCGCGCAGGAACAGTTCGCGCACGGCGCGTTCGGACTCGCCCACGAACTTGTCCATCAGCTCGGCGCCCTTGACCGACAGCACGTTGAGCCGCCCGCTGCCTGCCAGCGCACGCACCAGGAACGTCTTGCCGCACCCGGGCGGGCCGTACAGCAGCACCCCGCGCGGTGGTTCCACGCCGAGGCGGGTGAACGAGTCCGGGTAGCGCAGCGGCCACAGCACCGTCTCGGTCAGCGACTGCTTCACCTCGGCCATGTCGCCGACGTCGTCCAGGGTCAGGCCGCCGGTCTGCAAGTTGTCCGATGTGGACATCGAGATGGGGCGCACGGCGGTGAGGGCGTCGAGGAAGTCCTGCTGGGCCACGGCGGGCTCGGTGCCTTGCGCGTGGCCCAGTGCGGCGCGAACCGCCGCCTCCCGGCACAGCGCCACCAGGTCGGCGACGACGAATCCGGGTGTGCGCTCGGCGATCTCGCCGGGCCGCACGTCCTCCGCGAGCGGTGCGTTGCGCAGCAGGACCCGCAGCAGCTCGGTCCGGGTCGGTGCGTCCGGCAGGCCGATGGTGAGTTCGCGGTCCACCCGCCCCGGCTCGCGCAGCCGCGGATCGACGGCCTGCGGCTGGGCGCTGGTGACCACGACGGCGAGGTTGCTCGTGCTAAGCACCGCGGTAAGCGCGTCCAGCGCGACGGTGGCCAGCGGCGGCGGTTCGGACGCGGGCAGCAGGCTGTCCACGTCGGTGATCAGCAGGACGCAGGTGTGCTCGGCGGCGCTGCTCGCCGCCCGGTCGAGCGCGTCCTGCCAGCGCTGCGCCGCGCTTTTGGCCTCCAGCGCGGCGATGCTGGGAGCGGTGATCTCCACCAGTTCCGCGCCGACCTCGCGGGCCACGGATCGGGCCGCGGTCGCCTTGCCGACCCCGGCCGGGCCGCTGAGCAGGACCCCGAGCTGCGGGGTCGTGCCAAGGCGGCGCAGCAGTTCGGGCTGCTCGAAGGACAGCCGGAGCCATTCGGCG
>NZ_JAFRFW010000556.1:0-2209 GCF_017434145.1 Saccharopolyspora sp.
CGCGCCGTCCGGGGTGTGCATGCCCACCGCGATCCCCGCGGCGTCGGCCGCGGTGCGGATCCGGGCCAGCGCCGCGTCGAAATCCCGTTGCACCGCGGGATCACCGGGGTACGCGGCACCGACGGCCAGCGACAGGTCGGCCGGTCCGATGTAGACGGCGTCGAGCCCGGGCGTGGCGCAGATCGATTCCACGTTGGCCAAGCCCCGCGCGGTCTCCACCATGGCGAGCACGGCCACGCTCTCGTCCGCTTCCGCCGGTTTCGGCCCGATCCGCAGTCCCGAGCGCATCGGTCCGTAGGAGCGCACGCCGTTCGGCGGGTAGTGGGTCGCGGCCACCGCCGACGCGGCCTGCTCGGCGTCGTCGACCAGCGGCACGATGATCGCGTCCGCCCCGGCGTCCAGCGCACGGCAGATCGAGGTCGGGTTGTTCGAGTCCACCCGCGCCACACCGGCCGACCCGCCCGCGGCTTGCACCGCGATCAGCCCGTTGAGCAGCCCCTGGTAGCCGAACAGCCCGTGCTGGCCGTCCAGGCAGACGTAGTCGTAGCCGACCAGCGCGAGCCTTTCGACGGCCGCGGGCGCGTCCAGCGTCACCCAGTAGCCGAGCGCGGGCTGCCGGGAACGGATCTTGCGCACGAAGTCTGCGGCGGCCATGCGGTCCCCTCCATGTCGAGTCCGGCGCTGCTCGCCGATTGTAGGCACGGCGCGCGGGATCTGGCGCTGCTCCGAACCGGTTGAGCTTCACGTCCAAGTTGGACAGTCGGTTTCGCTCGCCTGCGGCGGACGCCGGTCCGCACCCGGTGACGACCGCGCGCTCGAACCCGCAAGCCGGACACATCAATTACGTCCACAAAGGACACTTTTTCCGATGTGCGGTGCCGCTGCGCCGAACGCCCGGGTCACAGCAGCCCGAGCAACGCCCACAACGCCGGGTTGTCGTTGGCCCGCCGCCACCCGAGGTGCAGCTCCACCGGCTCCGGCTCGGGCAGCCGCACCGGCCGCAGCACCACCCCCTCGAACCGCAGCAACGTCGCCGTCGATGGCACCAGCGCCAGCCCCAGCCCCGCGCGCACCAGCGCCAGCACCGTGTGCACCTGGCTGACGTGCTGGGTGTAGTGCGGCGTCACGTGCGCCTCGCGGAAGATGCTGACCAGCAGCTCGTGGAAGTAGCGCGCTTCGGTCGGCGAATACATCACCACGTCCGCGCCGTCGAAATCAGCGGGGCTCAGCGGTTCCGAACCGTTCGCCAGCGGGTGACCGGCGGGCAGCGCGGCCAGCAGCGGCTCGGTCACCACCCGGCGCGAGTCGAGTTCCGGCCGCGTGATCGGCGGTCGCATCAGGCCGAGGTCCAGCGCTGCGGAGGACAGCATGTCGAGCTGATCGCGCGTGACCAGCTCCCGCAACGCCACGTCCACGTGCGGCAACCGATCCCGGGCCGTCTCCAGCACGCCGCCGAGCAGGCCGTACGCGGACGTCGCGGTGAACCCGATGCGCAGCGAACCGGCCTCGCCAGCAGGAACCCGCCGCACCGCCAGCGTCGCGTTCTCCGCCTCGTGCAGCAGCCGCCGCGCGTCCCGCAGGAAAGCCTTGCCCGCCGGGGTCAGCCGCACCGCGCGGCCGCCGCGGTCGAACAACCGCACCCCGATCTCGCGTTCCAGCAGCTGGATCTGGCGGCTCAGCGGTGGTTGGGTCATCCGCAGCCGCTCCGCTGCACGGCCGTAGTGCAGTTCCTCGGCGACCGCCACGAAGCCGGCGAGCTGGTTGAGCGTGAACATGCCTTGCCGCCTCACTGATGCGCATTCCGCAAGAGTCGATGCGCGGTGGGAGTTGGACACGCATCAATACCCGAATCTAGTGTTCGGGTCGACATCGACTGCGCGCGGTCGGCGCTCGTGACGGATCAAGAGCTGTTTCACCAGCGGCGTCAGCCGCTTGCGGTTCGGGACTCGACCGGACCGCCGGCGGGTTCCGCCAGGTGACCCGCTACGCAGACCATGTTCGAACACTTCTTGGGAGGACTCACCGCATGACCACGGTCGGCACCGAACTCACCGGGCGGATGCTCATCGCGGGCGACCCGGTGCCCGGCGGCGGCGAGCAGATCCGCGCCGTCGATCCAGGCACGGGTGCTCAGCTGGACCCCGCCTACGGCTGGGGCGGGCCTGCCGAGGTGCAGCGCGCGTGCGCCGCGGCGGAAGCCGCCTTCGAC
>NZ_JAFRFW010000557.1:0-4404 GCF_017434145.1 Saccharopolyspora sp.
AACCCGCGTCGACCTCCGATGTGGACTGCATCTCCACGGTCACCTTCAGATCCCCGGTGCCGGACGGGGAGTAACGGGCGCAGGGCTGCGCATCCGGGGGCGGCACCACGGCTTGCGGCGGCACCGGCGGAAAACCGCCGACCAGGTCCGGACCGCCCGAATCGGGCACGCTCGTCAGCGCCGTGGGACCGGCCTGGAGCACGCTCACCTGCCCGCCCGGGTAGGCGGACTGCACCGCCGGGGACGCCAGGGCCAGCGCGGCGCTGGTCCGGTTCAGCGCCGTCTTGCCGTCCTCGCGCACCAGGTAGAACTGGTCGGATTCGGTCGCCGGGTTGCGCACCTCGTAGACCTGCCCGACCTTGCTCGGCTTGCCGTCGATCACCGGTCCCGGCGAGCCCGCGCCCTCGATCGCGGGCAGCGCGAGGTCGCGCCCGGCGGGAATCGGATCCAGCCAGGCCGTCGAGACCTGCAACGGGGTGACGTTGCCATAGGGCAGCGCGTCCAGCGTCCGCTGATCCGGGACCTTGTAGCGCTTGCCGTTCCACACCAGGTGCACGGCGTTGTCCGGGGTGCTCACCAGCAGCCCCTGCCCGTCCGATGTGGACTTCCCTGGCCGGTTGCCGAACTTCAGCGTCACCACCGGATCGGTGGGCTTCGGGCGCGCCGCGCCCGGCTGCACGCATACCGTCCACGGCCCGGTTTCCAGGGTCTGCGCGGTCGGGATCGAGTCCGGCGCGCCGGGAATGCCGATCGGCTGGCCGACTGGGGTTCCCTCCAGCGACTGCTGCGAAACCGACTGCACCGTGCCGCCGGAGTCGCCCGCGGCCAGCCGGGCCGATGAGTAGTTCAGCACCGGGCGCAGCTGGCCGCCGAGGTAGACGAACTGCGCGCCGCTGTCCTTGTTCACCACGATCGAGCCGTCCTGCTGCCAGGCCGTGCTCTTGCCGGGCTTGAACAGTCCGAGGATGCCGAAGATCGCCATCAGCAGGACGCTCACCAGCACCCCGAACACGATGCCGTTGCGGATCCGCTTGTTCGGCATCTCCAGCGCGTCCGGTTCGCCGTGCGTCACGGCGGACACCAGCCGCCCGACGACGAAGAAGTATGCCTGGACCTGATCCCTGCGCGACTGCATCAGCCCGCGAGCCCCCGCATCATCGAGAAGACGTTGAGCACCTGGAGCAGCAGTGGCAGCGCCGCCACCGCGGTCAGCGTCTCGAAGATGTCCGCGGCCCTGCCCCAGTACGGGCGCAGCCGCCGCCCGGGCAGGAACTCACCGAACACCAGCATCAGCGTGCCGACCAGCAGCACCGGCAGCCAGAACGCGACCAGCCGCAGCAGCGACTCCTGACTGAACGCCAGCAGCAGCACCACCAGCACCAGGCTGAGCCCACCCGGCACGATGAGCGACCAGCGCTGCACCGCCCCTTCCGGGTGCCGCGCGCGCAGGAACAGCAGCACCGCGGTGACCGCGAAGAACACCAGCGTCCACACGTCGCTACCGGTCAGCGGCGCGAGCACCAGCAGCGTCTGCGCCGCGCCGAGTCCGGTGTAGAGCGCCTTCGAGTAGCCGAAGGTCAGCGCCCCGCGGTCCACCACCAGCTGGTACGGCACCGGTTCGATGTCCTCGCCGAGCTCGCTGCTGTTGCCGGGCAGCATCGGCAGCGACAACCCGGAAAGCCGGAACGACAGCGACGGGATGAACAGCGCCGCGACCAGCGTCAGCAGCAGCCCGATCGCGCCCGCCGCGTGCGGCTGCACCGGAGCGGTCGAGCCGAGCAGCGCGGTGCCGCCGACCGCGGCGGCAAAAGTGATCGCACCTGTGAACAGCAGCGCCGAATCGGCCACTGCGAGCACGCCGACGACCAGCGCGACCAGCGCACCGGCGCATCCGCAGGCCAGCATCACCACCGGCGTGGCCGCCGGATCCAGCGCCAGCAGCAAGGAAATTCCGGTGAGCGCGGCATATCCGGCACCGACTCCGGCCAGCAACGTGGCGACCACCGGATTCGCCGCTCCCCGCGCCACCAGCGCGCTCGCGCCGAGCAGCAGCACCGTGATGCCACCGGCAATGGAGAACTGCGGGAACACCGGCGCCGCACCGATCAGCAGCGGAAAACCCAGCAGCAGCAACAACAATGCGCCAGCGCGCAGCATCCAGCGGGTCCGCTCCGGGTTCCAGGTGCCCGCGCCCCGCGACACCTGCTCACCGACACCGTCGACCAGGTCGTCGTAGTCGATCGGGGCGAGCTCGCCGGCGCGGGGTCGCAAGTGGACGGTTTCGCCGTCCAGCAGCCCGAGCTCTGCGATCGTGCGGTCTTCGTCCAGGGCTTGCTCACCGACGCGCTGGACGATCCAGCCCTCGTGGTCGGCGCCCTGCTCGATCCACTCCGCACCGAATTGCGGCAGGACCGCGGGTAGTAGGTCGGCCAGCGGCACTTCGGTGGGCAGCGCCACGTCCGTCGCCTGCTTGCCGAGGACGAACCGTAGCCTCCCGGACTCGGTTGTGCGATGCTGAGTCTGCTCTTCCGAAAACGCCATCTGGTGCCGGAGGTCCTTCCTGCCAGGGTTGGAGACCGTGACCCGGCCAGGAACGTACGCGGCCCGCGCGCGCACGCGAGGTGCTCCGGCACCCGGGACCGCGAGTCTGGGGTTTTCTTTCACCAAAGGGAGAGTGTGTGAGCACGGTGTTGTTCGCTCGGCGGTCCCGGCGCCCGAAGCCGACCGCACCGAGCGAAGAGATAGAGATCCAGGAGCCGCCCGCAGTACCCGAGTCCACCGACGGCGGTCTCAGCGGCGTGCTGATGTACGCGCCGATGGGCCTGAGTTCGCTGGCGATGGTCATGATGTTCGTGCGCCCGGGTTCCGGGACGATGGCCTACATCGGCGGCGGTGTGATGGCGCTCTCGGCGGTCGGCATGATCGTCTCGCAGATGCTGCGGAGTTCGGTCACCCACAAGCAGAAACTGCAAGGGCACCGGCGGGACTACATCCGCTACCTGTCGCAGACCCGCCGCCGGGTGCGCGAAGCGCTCGCCACCCAGCAGCAGGCGGCGCGATGGATCCACCCGTCGCCCCGGTCGCTGTGGTCCCTGGCGCTGGGTTACCGGCTGTGGGAGCGGCGCCCGGCGCACGACGACTTCGGCGAAGTCCGGCTGGGACTGGGCAAGCAGCGGTCGTCGGTGAAGCTGACGCCGCCGGACAGCAAACCCGTCGAGGACCTGGAGCCGCTGGCGGCGCACGCGCTGCGCCGGTTCCTGCGGGCCTACACGACGCTGTCGCACTCGCCGATCGCGGTGTACCTGCGCGGGTTCGGGCAGATCCGGTTCCGCGGTGACGCGGAGCACGTGCGCGGGCTGGTGCGGGCGATGCTGGCGCAGCTGACGACCGCGCACGCACCGGGCGACGTGCAGGTCGCGCTGTGCGCCAGCAGGGACCGCCAAGAGGCATGGGACTGGCTGAAGTGGTTGCCGCACAACCAATCCCCGGACAGCCGGGACGCGGCCGGTTCGCGGCGGCTGATCGCCGAATCCATCGGGGCGATGGAGGAACTGCTCGGCAGCGGGGCGTTCACCTCGCGGCCGCGGTTCGAACCGGACACTCCGATCACCGCGAACGAACCGTTCGTGGTGATCGTCCTCGACGGGGTGCAGCTGCCCCCGGACCACCGGGCCGGGGACGAGGGCTACCGCAACGCGGTGGTGCTCGACGTCGGGGAATCCCTGCCGTGGCAGGCGAAACCGGGCGCGCTGTTCCTGGAAGTGGAGGACGAGCTGGTCAGCACCGTGTCGTTCGACCGGCTCGGCAAGCCGCACAACACCGAGTTGTGCGTGCCGGACCGGCTCAGCACCATCGGCTCCGCCGCGCTGGCGCGCACCATGGCGCGCTACCGCGTCGGAGAAGCGTCCAATGATTCGGACGAGCCGCTTACCGGCGACTACGACATGGCCGGACTGCTCGGGATCGGCGACGTGCGCACCTTCGACCCGGTGAAGTACCGGCGCGAGCGGACCACCGCCAAGCGCAGGCTGCGGGTGCCGATCGGCATCGGCGGTGGTGGCACACCGCTCGAATTGGACATCAAGGAGTCCGCTGAGGACGGAATGGGCCCGCACGGGCTGTGCATCGGCGCGACCGGCTCCGGCAAGAGCGAACTGCTGCGGACCCTGGTGGCGGCGCTGGCGGCCACGCACTCCTCGGAAGAACTCAACTTCGTGCTCGTCGACTTCAAGGGCGGTGCGGCGTTCCTCGGGTTCGACCAGTTGCCGCACACCTCGGCGGTGATCACGAACCTGGCCGACGAGCTGGAGCTGGTCGACCGGATGCAGGACGCGCTCACCGGAGAGCTCAACCGTCGCCAGGAGCACCTGCGCGCTTCCGGCAACTACGCCTCGCGACGCGACT
>NZ_JAFRFW010000558.1:0-1752 GCF_017434145.1 Saccharopolyspora sp.
CGTCGTGGTGGCCACCGGCACCGCCTCCGGCAAGTCGCTGCTCTACCAGCTCCCCGTGATCGCCGAGCTGCGGTCGGACGCGCGGAGCACCGCGCTGTACCTGTCCCCGACCAAGGCGCTCGGCGCCGACCAGCTCCGGGCGGTGGAGGAGCTTTGCGGTGAAGGGCTCGAAGGAGTGCGTGCGAGCTCCTACGACGGGGACACGCCCAAGGTCGAACGGGACTGGGTTCGCGCGCACGGTCGCTGGGTCTTCACGAACCCGGACATGCTCCACCACGGCGTGCTCACCCGGCACTCGCGATGGGCGCGGTTCTTCCGGAACCTCAAGTTCGTGGTGATCGACGAGTGCCACACCTACCGCGGCGTGTTCGGTTCCCACGTGGCACTGCTGCTGCGGCGGCTGCGGCGGATCGCCCGGTACTACGGGTCGGACCCGGTGTTCGTGCTGGCCTCGGCGACGGTGGCCGATCCCGGTGCGCTCGCCGAACGGCTCACCGGGGTGGAGTGCCACGCGATCAGCGAAGACGGTTCACCGCGGGGTTCGCGGACCGTCGCGTTGTGGGAACCGCCGTTGCTGGACGACTTGGCGGGCGAGAACGACGCGCCGGTGCGTCGCGCGGCCGGGACCGAGGCGGCGCGCATCCTGACCGAGCTGGTCATCGAGGGCGCGCGGACGCTGGCGTTCATCCGCTCGCGGCGCGGCGTCGAGCTGGCCGCGCTGTCCACCCGGCGCGCTCTGTCCGAAGTGGACCATGAACTCGCGGACAAGGTCGCCGCCTACCGCGGCGGTTACCTCCCCGAGGACCGGCGCTCACTGGAGCGGGCGTTGCTGTCCGGGGAACTGCTCGCGGTGGCGGCGACCAACGCCTTGGAACTGGGTGTGGACATCGCGGGGCTCGACGCCGTGGTGGTGGCCGGGTATCCGGGAACGCTGGCCTCGTTCTGGCAGCAGGCGGGCCGGGCCGGGCGGGATGGGGAGGACGCGCTGGTCATCTTCGTCGCGCGGGATGATCCGCTGGACACCTACCTGGTGCACAACCCGCCCGCGGTGCTGGACCGGCCGGTCGAATCGACGGTGCTGGATCCGGCGAACCCGTACGTGCTCGAACCGCACCTGGCTTGCGCCGCCGCGGAGCTGCCGCTGGACGAATCATCGTTCGAGATCTTCGGCGGGGCGCCTGCGCGGGCGGCGGTCGAGGCGCTGACCGACGAAGGTGTGCTGCGCAAACGGCCACGCGGCTGGTACTGGACCGCGAAGGATCGGCCGCACGGGGCGGTGGAGCTGCGCGGGTCAGGAGGCCAGCAGGTCGCGGTGGTGGAGGGCGACTCGGGGCGGATGCTGGGCACCGTCGACCCGGAATCGGCCTGCTCGATGGTGCATCCCGGTGCGGTGCACCTGCACCAGGGCCAGTCGTTCGTCGTCGACGAGCTCGACCTGGACAGCGGGCTGGCGCTGGTGCACTCGGAGAACCCGGAGTGGACCACTTCGCCGCGCGACGTCGTGGACATCTCGGTGCTGCGCACCGTGGAGGAACGGATGGTCGCCCCGGGGGTGACGGTCTGCCTCGGCGACGTGGAAGTCACCTCGCAGGTCGTCGGCTACCTGCGCAAACTGCCGTCCGGCGAGGTGCTCGACCAGGTGGCGCTGGAGCTTCCCGCGCGGAACCTGGTGACCCGCGCCGTCTGGTACACGATCTCCGACGAGTTGCTTACCGGCAGCGCGCCGGGGAGGGCCGGGCTGGACCCGGCACG
>NZ_JAFRFW010000559.1:0-3738 GCF_017434145.1 Saccharopolyspora sp.
CGGCGAAGCCGCTGACCAGCGACCATGCAAGCAACCGGCACCGCCGCGGGTTCTCAGCGGCTTCCTCGCGAGGACAGCGATTTCGCCGCGTATGGGCATACGTCAGAAATCGATCCCGCAGCGAGGAAGCCGCTGAGGTTCCGCTACCCGACCACCTATGCAGACCGAGATCGAAGATCTCAACGGCGCTTCTTGGCGGGGACTGGCTTCAGTTGCCGCTCGCACTCGCAATTGCTGTCGTAGATCGCTTCCGCGGTGATCGTCGGGCCGTCGTTG
The DNA here is from genome assembly GCF_017434145.1 of Saccharopolyspora sp. Lineage (NCBI taxonomy): Bacteria > Bacillati > Actinomycetota > Actinomycetes > Pseudonocardiales > Pseudonocardiaceae > Saccharopolyspora > Saccharopolyspora sp. The sequence goes on from NZ_JAFRFW010000559.1 coordinate 277, forward strand.
AGCCCGGTCACGATGGTCTCGCCGCGGCGCGACTCGGTGAGCCAGATCTGGTTCTCGTCGGTGAACGCGACCTCGTCCTCGGTGAGCCCCATGGCCGCGCGCAGCGTGCCCGCCAGCCACGCGGCGACTTCTTCGGGGGAGTGCATCACCTCGTCCGGATCGAGCATCCGCCGCTCCGGCGCGGTCAGCGCGTTCGAGAGCGTGGATCGCTCCACGTATCCGTGGTGGTGCAGGCCGTTCGCGTGCTGCGGCATGTCTCCCCTTTCTTGGCCGAACCCTCCCCAACGTAGCCGCACGCCGCGCCCGCGATCGAGCACCCGGGCCATCCCGGCTACGGACCGGGGCATTCCAGTTCGAGCGCGGCGCTGATGTGCTGGTGCGCCCGGGCGGTGGTGAGCAGCTCGGCGAGCCAGCGGCTGGAGAGCCCTTCGACCAGAACCGTCAGCCGCTCGGCCGCGGGCTCCGGGTCCACTCCGGGATCGACGCTGCCGTCCTGCTGACCTTCCGCGACGAGGCTAACGACCGTGCTCCGCCACGTCCGGCTCGCCGCGTCGACGGCCGCGCGCAGGCTCGGGTCGAACACGGCGGCGGCGCGGAATTCGTTCCACACCGCCGAGTTCGTCCGCACCTGGGCGGTGTCCTGGAACTCGCTGGTGAGCTGGTGCTCGAGCCGGGCGCGGCCGGGCAGGCCGTCCGGTGCCCGGGTGTAGCCGCCCGCGCGCTCGTCGACGAACTCCATGGTCGCGGCGAGCAGGCCCGCCCGGCTGGTGAAGTGGTAGTACAGCAGCGTCGTCGACACTTCCGCTTCGGCCGCGACGGCGTCGACGCGCAGCCCGCGGATGCCGCTGCTCGCGATCACCCGGCAGGTGGCTTCGAGCAGCAGTGCCTGCCGATCGGCGGTGCTGAGCCTGGTTCTGCGGCTCATCGCCGTGGCTGCTGCTGGGTGGCGCAGTGGATACCGCCGCCACCTTCGGCGATGTGATCGATGCGAACTCCTACGACCTCGCGTCCCGGGTACAGCTCCCGGAGGATACCGGCGGCCCGGTCGTCCGCGGCCCGGTCGCCGAAGGCCGGCGCGATCACGGCGCCGCCGGCCACGTAGTAGTTGATGTAGGAGCCGAAGAAGTCCTCGCCGTGCCTGCCGATCGCGCCCGGATCGGGCCGCGGCAGGTCGACGATCTCCGGTTCCCGGCCCGCCGCGTCCGTGGTGCTCGTCAGCACGGCGCGAGCCTGGTGGTACTGCTCCGAGTCCGCTGGCCCGGGCCGGTCGAGCAGCATCGTTCCCGGCGAGGTGCAGCGAACCAGACCGTCCACATGGGAATCGGTGATGTCCGCGCCGCGCACGCCGGGGAACCAGATGACCTTCCGCGCGCCGAACGCGGCCTTGAGGCCGGATTCCAGTTCTGCGCGGGACCGCCCCGGATTCCGGTTGTCGTTGACGATGGAGCTCTCGGTCGCCAGTAACGTGCCATCGCCGTCGACTTCCAGTGCGCCGCCCTCGGTGACCAGCGGAGCCGGGATGCGCGGGATTCCGTAGTGCTCGAGCAGCCGCCGCGCCACCTTCCCGTCCGCGGGGTGGCGCTGCTTGCCGCCCCAGCCGTTGAAGCGCGTGTCCACACCGGCCAATCCCGACTCGGTGCGCACGAACGTCGGACCGGTGTCGCGCAGCCACAGGTCGTCGACCGGAACGGGCAGCACTTCGACGGCGCCGCCGCAGGCACGACGCGCGTCGTCGGCTTCGTCCGGACGCGCGAGCAGCACGACGGGCTCGAAGCGGGCGATGGCGCGTGCCAATCCGGCGATGTCGCCGCGCACGCTCGGCAGGTCACGTCCCCACGGCGCGTACCGCGACGGCCAGCCCATGAAGGTCCGCTCGTGCGGCGTTTCCTCGGCAGGCATCCGGGTTTCCCCGGCAGGCACCCGGCTTTCTTCGGCAGGCACCCGGGTGGTCGCGGACGTTCCGGTGCTCGCAGCACCGGTTCCGGGACCTGCGAACGAAGCGCAGGCGGCCCCAAGCCAGCCCAGTGCGCAGCGACGGCTCAGCATGATCAGCACTCCCTACTTACTGAAAACTCAGTAAGTAAACTTACACGCAGGGCTCACCCGCGGAAAGGAACGCGCGATCGCGCGGCCCGGAGCTCACTGCCCGACCTGGCGCCCCTCGGGATGTACCGGGCAGCTCGGCCGGGCCGGGCAGCGTGGGCAGTCGGAGTTCTCGGTGGCGAGGAACGCCGGGCCGACGCTGGAGGCCGCGGCGTCGTGCACCACGTCCAGCCACACGCGCAAGCGGTCCTCGTCCAGGCCCGGCTGCTCTCGTTCGGTCCATTGCCCGTCCCGGGAGGACTTGGCGACGTAGAGCAGGCGGGCACCGCCCGGCTGCGGCCCGCCACCGGCATCGGGCCGGTCACCGTCGTCCGTGAACGCGCCAGCGTCCGAGAACGCCCCCAGCGCCGCCGCGAGCTGGTAGACCGCCAGCTGCGGGTGCTCCTGCGCCTCGTTGCCGCTGACCGGCGACTTGCTCGTCTTGATGTCCACCACGACGGGCCGCCCGCCCGGGTCCGCCTCCAGCCGGTCGACGCGGCCGCGCAGCCGCAGCTTCGGGCCGCCTTCCCGCCCGGGGACGGTCAGGTCCAGGTCGCGTTCCACGCCCACCTGGGTCAGTTCGTCCCGGGAGGTCGCCAGCCAGCCCAGGAACGCTTCGACCATGCCTTCCACCCGCCGGCGTTCGTGCCGGGAGAACCACGGCGCACCGGCGTCCACGTGCTTCCACGCCTCGTCCAGCGCGCGGCGCAGCTGCTCGCGATCGGCGCCTTCGGCGGCGGTCTGCACCAGGGCGTGCACCAGCGAGCCGGTGATCGAGGCGAGTTCGGCGGCGTCCTCACCGCCGTGGCGCTGCACCATCCAGCGCAGCGGGCACTTCGCCAGCACGTCCACTGTGGATGGTGAGACGCGGACCGCTTCGTCCTCGGTGATCAGCGGCTCGGCCGTGGACGTCTCCGGCAGGCCGTACCAGGCGTCCGGGTGCGCGCCGGGCACACCCGCCGCGGCCAGCCGGGCCAGCTGCGCGGCGGCCCGCTCCCGGCGGCCGGGCTTGGCCTCGCCGTCGCAGACCACGCGGCGCAGCTCCGCGACGAGTTCGGCCAGCACCAATCCCCGCTGCGGGCGCAGCATCGGACGCTGCTCCTGTTCCCCGGTCGCGACGCCCTCGAGCTCGTCGAGGAAGCGGGACGGCTGCTCGTCCTCCCCGCGCACCGCGCTGACCAGCAGCGAACTCCGCGCGCGGCCTGCGGCCACCAGCAGCAGGCGGCGCTCCTCTGCCAGCAGCGGCGCGGTCGCCGACACCCCGCCGTCCACCCCGGAGGCAACGTCCACCAGCCGCTCGGTGCCCAGCAGTGAACCGCGCAGCCGCAGGTCCGGCCAAACCCCTTCCTGCACCCCGGGAATCGCCACGACTTCCCACTC
>NZ_JAFRFW010000560.1:0-4931 GCF_017434145.1 Saccharopolyspora sp.
CCATTCAAGGGGAGCAATGCGCTCGATGTCAGGCCCAACACCTCGGCGATCGACGCAGATTGGAGTGACAGCCACGGAAATACTGCACCGGTCCTGTTGCACATCAAGAATTCCTGGCGTCCATGACTGGTGGCGCCGGGCGCTGCAGAGTGCGCAGCAGGACCGGGTCGTGCAACTTCCACGCTACAGCCCGTCCCGCTGATCCATGAACCGCTCCCGCAACCACCGATACCCGGTCTGCTTGAAGCACGTCGCATCGCCGCTGGAGAAAGCACGGCATGAACAAAATCCTTACTTGCCAACACATCCCCACCAGGCTGAAAAAGGACTCAGTGTCGCGGGAGCACTAATAGCTGCCCCGGGCGGTGATCGCAGCGCGTCGCGGAGGAGGCGCCAGTGCTGGCGCGCGGTTGTGAACAACGTATCTGGCCACAGCACCGACAGCGCCGACGTTGGCCCAGAAACCCGCACGGTGCGGACGGTGGATCCCCTTCGCGAAGTGGTATAGCGGCTCGATTTGACGCGCAGGTCGGCTCCCAAATTGCTCCCATGACGCTGCTCCCAACCAACCCCTGATGCCGTTGATCACATATTGATCATGCGCCGTTGTGATGCTGAAACTGCGTTCGACGGTCGCGCTGACCGCCGACGGTGATGAGCTGGCGGATCAACGCGCCCAAATCACCACTGGAACCCTGCGTCTGCTTCGTCAACGCCACAACGCCGCGACCCCACATCTAACCGCACCGACCGCGCCTCCCGAGCCGCACTCGCCTCCCGGGAACCGTGACGATCAGCCACGGCCGCGCTGATGCAGCCACCGACTACGACCGGCCAGGAGGCAGGACTTGTGGCGGCCCAGCGGGACTGTGAGCGATGCGCGCGGGGTGACACAGCGGCCGACAAGCGGCGTGGCGTGTTGAGCGATGGGCCTCGGACAGATAGCTCACCACCCATTATTTCGCCGCCTGACACCTGTCCTTTGATTGCTGGCGCAACAGTGCGGCGGAGCCGGTCATCTATCGGCCGTTCGTGTTTTTAAGCGATGCGAGTGATCGCGGTGGTGGCCCCGGCGGGGTCGATGTCCAGAATGACTGCTCCGAGGGCGAGAGGCCCTTTGGCGAGGGTGTAGGCGGGTAGTGCGGTGTAGTCCTCGCCGCGCATTTTGGCGACGAAGTGCATCGGGTCGAAACCGCCGCCGGTGTGGCCGAGTCGTCCGGTCATGCCGAGTTCGGTGACGTATCCGGTGCCGCCGGGAAGAACGTGGCCGCGTTGGGTGGGGTCGTGGGTGTGGGTGCCGACCACGGCCGATGCCTGGCCGTCGAGTGCGGCGGCGAAGGACGCTTTCTCCCACGGGGACTCGCCATGCAGGTCGATGACCGTCGGTCCGGTCAGGTCGTGCTCTGCGGTGATTTCCTGCCAGGACGGCCACAGCGGGTGCGGCTTCGGTGCCGCCATCCCGGGCAGCTCGGCTGTGGGCGAGAGCAGGTTGATCACGGTCAGCGTCGTGTTACCGCGGAGGGTGAGTAGGCCCTGGCCACGTTCCTCGTCGAGGTTGAGAGGGCGCACCATCTGTGGGTAGGCGAGGATCTTGTCGACGTCCGGGCCGTCCCAGGAGTGGTTGCCGCCGGTGATGGCATCGACTCCGGCTTCGAGCAGGGTGTCGACGATCTCGACGGTCATCCCGAACCCGTCCATCGGGTTCGGTCCGGTGACCGCGCCGTTCTCGGCGTTGACCACGATCCAGTCGAGTTCGTGCTCGTCGCGTAGCTGACCGATCCGGTCGGCCAACCAGCCTGCAGCCTCCTCGCCTACCACGTCGCCCACGCACAGAACCCGCATCGACCGAGCCGGCGACGGGGTGCCAGTCGGTGTCGTCATGCGCTCGCCCCCACTGCACGCGCCCGCGAGGTGAGTTGCTCGGCGGCCAGTCGGGCACCTTCGCTTAGTGAGGCCAACTTGGCCCAAGCGATACGCGGGTGAATGGGCTGAAACGAGGCGAAGGTCGAGAAACCGCAGTCGGTGCCGGCGATCACGCGCTCGATTCCCACCACGCGGGCGTAACGCAGGATCCGCTCGGCGATCAGTTGCGGATGCTCGATGTAGTTGGAGCAGGTATCGATCACGCCGGGCACGAGAATCTTGTCCTCGGGCAGTGCATGGTCCTCGAACACTCGCCACTCGTGGGCGTGGCGCGGGTTCGCGGCCTCCATCAGCACACCGCGAGGACGACTGGTCATGACGATGTCGACGATGTCGGCCAGATCGACGTCGCGGTGGTGCGGGGACTCGTAGTTGCCCCAGCACAGATGCATCCGCATCCGATCCGGGTCGAGCCCGGCGGTCGCAGCGTTGAGCGCCTCCACGTGCCCGGCGATCGCGCGCCGGAACTCCGGGATAGACACGTCGGCGAACTGCGCATGGCGGCCCATCGCCAGGTCCGGGCAGTCGATCTGCAGCAGGAAGCCAGCATCGACAATGGCCTCGTACTCGGTGCGCATCGCCTCGGCGAGCGCACCGAGGTAGGACTCGTGCGAGCCGTAGTACTGGTCGGCGAGGTACGTAGCGATCACCCCTGGCGACGCCGCGGTCACCACGACCTCCGACGGAGCTTTTTCGTCAGCGGCGTCGATCGCCGCACGGAGATCCTTAAGCTCCTCAGCCAGCTCCTCGTCCCCGGTGTAGCGGACAGGGCCGGTGCACGACGGCATCGCAGTCACCAACCCGTCGAGCGCCTGCTCGGCGATCTCCGGATAGTCGTCGAGGTCGGCCAGCGACAGCGCCCCGGCCTCGCCCTCAAAACCGGACATCCGCTCCTTCACATAGGTCGCGTAACCGATTTTTCCCTGCTCGCCGTCACTTCCGACGTCGATCCCGGCCTCGGCCTGGCTCTCCAACACCTGGCGCGTCGCGTCCCGGACCAGTTCCGGAAGCCGGGTCAGCGAGTCCGGGTCAGCGGTGCCGGTCTCACGGGCCACCATCAACTCGGCTAGCTCGGGCGAACGCGGCAGGCTGCCCGTATGAGTGGTCACGACGTGGTCTGAGCTGCTCGTCATCACAAGCACCAGAAGGTAAGCATCCCGCGGAAACTGCATTCACATACAAGTTGAACAACGGATGGAACTTCCGTCCACTTCATGCACCAGATACGGAACCTGTGACCGCGGGCGGTCTACGATGAGCGACATGGCCAACCCCGCGCCGGCCCGAACCGACTTAGAAGCCCGCACTGGGCTGAAGATGGTCGGGCCGATCACCGCCCGGATCCGTTCGCTGCGCCCCAGCCTGTCACCGACCGGCGCTCGTATCGGCGACGCCGTTCTCGCCGCTCCCGCCGACATCGTCCGCCTGACCGTGTCCGAGCTGGCCGACCACACCGGAAGCTCCGTCGGCAGCGTCGTCCGCTTCTGCCAAGACCTGGACCTCAAGGGGTTCCATGATCTGAAGCTGCGGCTCGCCGCTGAGGCCACCCCCGCCGATGCCGCTCACAACGCAGACTCGCCCGCGCACACGATTGACACCGTCCTCGGCAACGCCGTCACCGGCTTACAGCAGCTTTCGGCCGTCCTCGATCGCAGCGATCTCGTCGAGGTCGCAACCCGGCTTCACCGCGCCGAGCACGTGCTCATCGCCGGTGTGGGCACCTCTGCCCCGATCGCGGCAGATACCGGGCACCGCCTCCGGACCTGTGGGATCCACGCCGAAGTCCTCGCCGACCCCCACCAACAGCACCTCGCCGCTCGTATGCTCACCAACGACGGGTGCTGCTTCGCCATCAGCCACACCGGCCAGACTCAGGAAACCCTGACCACCCTGCGAGCCGCTCACGACGCCGGAGCCACCACCATCGGGCTCACGAGCTTCCACCGCTCACCACTCACCGAGCTGTGCGACCACGCCATCGTCGCCGGCGCCAGCGAACTCCACGGCCTCGAAGCCACCACGAGCCGCCTGGTCCACCTCACCGTCGTCGACGTCCTCGTCGCACTCGTCACCGACCAGGACCCGGCCGCGGCCGCAGCGGCCGAACAGCTCTACACCGACGCAGTCGCCGCCCACCGGGTTTAATTCGGGGGTATCGACCGAACTGGCCACGGCACTGACGGTTTCGAGGAAGGACTGCGAACGGGTCGCCAGTCCAAGTGCCGAGCTTGCTGCGGGAGCGGCACTTAGTCGCATACAGCTCGCGGAGCCTCGGGCGACGCTGATCCCGTTCTACCGCGAGTCGTACTCACTCCACGATATTGACTGCGCAATCGCAGCCTCGCACTGCGCGCACGCATCGACGACACACTGCGGATCCGTGGTCGGCTCGGCGCCGAGCCACGCGCCGTCCGAGGAATAACGCATCGTCCACAGCCTGCGTGCGTCGATGAGCCAGAAGTCGGCGCGTGCACGTCGGCCGGCCACTCATCTCCGGGACGGGAATGACCCGGACCTCCTCCCCCGCCTGAACGTTGGGGGCGTACGAGGCCAGTTCGAGCTGTACGTAGCCGGTCAGCGGTTCGGTCACCACGTGCACGCGCTGGATCCGGCAGCCCTGGCCGACGCGGTGACGGGTGCGTTCGCACCACTGCTGCAGTTCCGCGGTAACCGGGATGCGGCCGGTGCGTCGCCACTCGGCAAGGGCATCGTCCTCGCTGCTGCCGGAGTAGTTCTGCAACGTCTCCAACATCGCGTCGGCGCGCGGCAGCGATTCCTGGTCGCGAGGTGGGCGTGCGTGGACGCGCGTAGCTCTTGGTGAGCTGCCAGCGGCAACCGGGCGAGGCGAACGCGACCGCTCCTGCCGAGGTCTCCGTGCGATGCACCAGGGCGGTCGAGACCGTCCGCCAGACCGCGCGATCGCCCATCGTGGTCGCTGACCTCGTCGACAAACGCGGCACCGAGCGTCCCTCGACACCGGCCCTGCCAGGCCTCGCCGGTCAGGTAGG
>NZ_JAFRFW010000561.1:0-5871 GCF_017434145.1 Saccharopolyspora sp.
ACCGCATCGTGCTCGGCGGGCAGCTCGCGGCCGCCGCAGCGCTGGTCGCGGGGTTCATCGCGTTCCGCCGGAAGCGCTGAATCGTCGGGAAAAGTCCGCATCGTCAGGGAAAGTCCGCGACGACTCGGCCTCGGCGGGCGGGATTCGCTCACCGCCGCAAGTGGTCCCGCAACGTCCGCGCCACCCGCGCCATGAGCACTTCCGCTTCGGGTTGAGTCGCCGCGGGCACGCTGGACTCGGTGAGCGCCGCGATCGCGAACGCGCGCCCATCGGCGTGCTCGACGACACCGGCTTCGTGCCGCAGGTTCAGCAACGTCCCCGTTTTCGACGACCACGTGGCGGCGTCGGAGATGAAGTCCGGTGCCAGCCGTTGCCGGATCAGGTTGCTGCCCATCAGCTCCCGCACCCGCGCGGCGACCTGCTCGTCGATCTGCGACGGCGTCCACAGCGCTTGCAGCAGGTCGGCGAACGCGCGCGCCGTCCCGGAGTTCGCGCGCGTGACGTCCAGCTGCGCGATCTCGTGCCCGCGCCCTTCGGTCCAGGCGCCGATGGCCAGCGAGTGCGCGAGGTGCGCCCGTGCCGGGTCGAACCGTTCCGCAGGCGTGTCCGCGAGATCGCCGATCCGGTGCCGGGCGGTGATTCCGCGCAACCCCCACGCCCGCATGGCCCGCGTGACCTCGGCGGGCGGGGTGAGGTCGAACAGTGCGTCGGCGGCCACGTTGTCGCTTATCGCCATGCTCAGGTAGAGCAGGTCGTCGATCGCGATCTGCGCGGGGTGGCGGAACCTGGTCAGCCCGGTCGGGCCCGGGGTGCTGATCCGGCCCGGCTGCACCCGCAGTTCTTGCGCGCCGTCGAGTTCGCCGAGCCGGATGCGTTCCAGGGTGGCGGCGGCCAGCGGCACTTTGATCAGTGAGGCGACCGGGTAGGCGAGGTCGGGCTCGATGCCGATCTCGTGCCCGGAGTGCAGGTCGCGCACCAGGAACGAGCCGCGCAGCCCGCCTTCTTCGAGTTCGGCGACGAGTCCGCTGATCAGCTTTTCGGCGTGCATCCCTGCTCCTGCTCGTCCGCCCCGAGGCAGCGCGCGACGCCCGACCACAGCAGCGTCCGCAGTTTTTCCGCGTCGTCACCGACTTCTGCGGCGATCTCGAAGCCGCGCGCGAGCTGCACCTCGGCGATCGGCCGCCACCGAAGCCCGAATTCCGCGGCTTGCGCCGCCGAGCACAGCAGCAGGTCCGCCGACCCGAAGACTTCTGCGACGGCCGAGGTCAGCGACTCGGCGACGGTCACTTGCGCGGGTCGCAACCCCACGGAGTTGCGGACCCGAAACAGCCGGTCCCGGATGTGCGGCACGTCGTCCTCCGGCTGGATCCACACCCGGCGCCGCGGCGTCCGCCCGGAACGCCCGACGCGCAGCGTCTCCAGGTGCACGGCTCCGGACGGCAGGTCGACCGCGCTGCCCACCCCGAGCAATACCGTCCAGCTCGCCTCGTCGGGCGGTACTGCGGTGAGCGCGGCGCGCACGTCCTGCGTGCGCAGCAGGTCGACTCGCTCACCGGGGGCGGCGAGCCGGAATTCGAGGAACAGCTCGCTGGCGCGGGCTTCCGCGTCGAGTTCGGCGAGTTCCCGGTTTCCGCAGGTCGCGGGCATCGCCACCGGAAGTTCGCGGAGCCGCGCACGTTCCGCGGCCTGTTCCATCGCGTCGGCGAGCCGCATCAGCCGCCGCGCCCACGGCAGCATGTCGCGGCCGAACGGGGTGAGGTGTGCGCGCCGGGAGCTGCGGTCGAAAAGCCGCTCGCCGAGGTGTCGTTCCAGCGCGGCGACCCGGCGGCTGGCCACCGGCTGCGGGATGCCGGCCGCGGCGGATCCGCGGGTGAAGCTGCCGAGTTCGCTCACGCTCACGAACGCTTTGCAGCCGCCGACCAGGTCCACTGCAGCAGTCTATGCCGGTTCCGCATGGAAGTGTTCATTCCCGTCTTGGACGGCATGAGCGGGTGCGCAGCAGACTGGCCGCATGAAAGGAATTTCCGTGCACATACGACACTTCCGGCAGTCCGCGGTCGCCTTGTCGGCGCTGTTCGCGCTCGTCGGCTGCGCGGGCGTCGAGGCTCCGGCGCCGGGAACGGGGGCGCCGAACGTCGGGGCTCCGAACGCGGCGGCCCAGAACGCTCCTGCGGCCCGCCCGGACACTTCCACCGATGAGGATTTCGCGCGGCTGGAGCAGCAGTTCGGCGCCCGCCTCGGCGTGTACGCGGTGGACACGGCCACCGGCGAGGAGATCGCCCACCGCGCCGACGACCGCTTCGCCTACGCCTCCACGCACAAGGCGTTCTCCGGCGCAGCGGTGTTGCAGCGCAACGAGGTCGGCGAGCTGAACCGGCGGATCACCTACTCCGAGGCCGACTTGCTGCCGCATTCCCCGGTCACGGAAAAGCACGTCGGCACCGGCTTGCCGCTGCGCGAGGTGATCGGCGCCGCGATCCGCCACAGCGACAACACCGCCGCGAACCTGCTGTTCCGCGAGCTCGGCGGTCCGCCCGAGTTGCAGCGGGCGATGCGCGCCATCGGCGACGCGACCATCCACGTCGATCGGACGGAGCCGGACCTGAACCGGACCAGCCCGGGCGACATCCGCGACACGAGCACTCCGCGCGCCATGGCCGAAACGCTGCGCAAGCTCACCGTCGGCAACGTCCTGCCGCAGGACAAGCGCGGCATCCTCAACGAGATGCTGCGCACCGCCCAGCTCACCGACGACCTGATCCGCGCGGGCGTGCCCGCGGACTGGGAGGTCGGCGACAAATCCGGCGCCGCCGACTACGCGACGCGCAACGACATCGCCGTGATCCGCCCGCCCGGCCGCGCGCCGATCATGCTCGCGGTCATGTCGGACAAGGCGGATGAGGACGCGGACTACGACAACGCCCTGATCGCCCAGGCGGCCCGCGTGGTCGCCGACGACCTGCGTTGATTCAGGCCGCGGGGTCGATGCCGGACCAGGAGATGAGCCGGTCCGCGACTTCCGCGACGCTCGGCCTCGCCGTCGGATCGGCGAGGAGGCAGGCGTCCACGGTGCGCGACAGTCGCGCGGGCAGGCGACGCTTGGTCCGCAGCGGCGGCGGGGCCTCGTCCAGCTGCGGGTAGTACCGCGAGCCGTCCGCGCGGTGTTGCCGGTGCGGCACGTCCGACCACGGCGGAGCTCCGGAAAGCGCCTCGTGCAGGGTGATTCCGAGTCCCCAGACGTCGGTGGCCGCGGTCATCTCGCCGCCGCGGGCCTGCTCGGGCGAGAGGTAGTCGAAGGTGCCCGCGGTGCTGCGCTCGCCGATCCGGCAGGCCAGGCTCAGGTCCAGCAGCACCGCGCGGCCGCCCGCGGAGACCACATTGGACGGTTTGACGTCGAGGTGCGCCCAGCCCTGCCGGTGCAGGTAACCCAGCACCGAGCAGAGCTGGACGCCGAGGATCGCCGCGTCCACCGGCCGCAGCCGTCCGTGCTGCTCGACGAGGTAGCTCAGCGTCGCGCCCGGCAGCGTTTCGCTGATCACCACGGGCCGCACCGGGTCGTTGCTGAGCACGGTTTCGTAGCCGCGCACCAGGTGCGGATGCGCGAGCGAGGTCAGCAGCATTCCCTCGTTGCGCAGCCACCCGGCCGCCGTGTCGTCCTCGGCGCGTTCCGGGCGGAGAGTTTTGCCGACGCACCGGCACTGCCGCTGCTCGCTCCACAGGTCGTAGACGTCGAGCCGATTTCCCCGCCGCAGCAGGGAAATCACGCGATATCCGGGCGCCGGCGCATCGCCGGGTTCCAGCGGAGGACCGGGAGGTCCCCAATCGTCGTCTTCGCCGTAGTAGGAGCTGACCGCGCTCACCGCGCGCCGCCTGCTGTCCAGTGCAAAATCCGCTCAGCTGCGGCTGCGGCGCCTGCCGGAGCCGCTGTGGGAGCGGTGCCGACGGCGGTGGTCGGAGCCGCTGCCGGAGCGGTGGCGCCGCCGGTGGTCCGAGCCGGAGCCGCTGCCGGAGCGGCGCCGCCGGTGCCCGTCGCTGCCGTGCGACTTGTGGCTGTGCTTGGCTGGCGAGAGCGAGTGGAACAGCTTGCCCAGGTCCATCGTCTTCTCCTCCTCGACGGGTCGGCCGCCGAGTCTGCCACGGCGCGCACGCCCGAGATCATCTACCGCCCGCCAGACTACGCGAAAGATCGGACATACCGGACGGTTTCTTCGTTCGAACCTCCGGGGTGAAGGACTCGTTCGCCCGGCCTGTCGGGGCGCCGGGCGGCTGCTCCGTGCCTCGCGACCGGCGCATGGATCGGCTACTCCGCTGCCGCATTGATCGTGCTCGTAGGCGGCTCACTGCTGGCGACGGGGATCGGGCCTGTCGCGGGCCTGGCGATCGGATTCCTCGGATACGCCGGAGTGATCGTGCTCAGCGCGATCGGCGGCAGCAAAGCCAATAGGGCGGCCAAACAAGCCGAAAACAGCTGAACCGGCGGATCTCCGGCCTCGCCGGTCGAATGCTCGTCGAAGATCGCCGCGGCCATCCGGGTGATGGGTAGAACTACGCTCCACCTGGGCAAAAGCGTCCGATACCGTGCGGCCGACGTGGTCGACCAGGGGAGGACGATCGTGGCCGGGTACGAAGTGTCACCGGAGCTGCTCGAGCGGACGCGCGACACCCTTGATGGTGGCGTGAAAGGACTGGACGGCATCGCCGACGAACCGGCACCCGGAATCGACGCCGGGGAATCCACGCCCACCGTCGCGGAAACGCTAGGTGCGCTGCTTGAGGCCAGTGCCGGGGTGCTGGCGGGTGTGCAGGAGATGGCCGGCGATGTGCAGGCCACCCGCGACCGGTACTTGAGCGATGACGATGCCGCGGCAGAGTTGTTCGGCCGCCCGGGGCAGTGAGGCGCTGATGACGGCGATCAACACGCAGATCCTCGCCGACGCTCCTTCGGCGCGGGAGGGCGCGAAGTATCTGAAGCGGTTGGCAGAGGCGAACCGGGATGCGGCGACCGCGGTCCGCCGCGGTCGTTCGGAATCCGAGGAATGGACGGGCAAAGCCGCCGACGCCTTCCGCGGCCTGGCTGAGCGCACCGGTCGCGACACCGACGAACTGGCTCGCATCACCGACAAGGTCGCGCGTGCCTTGGACAGCTTCGCCGACAACATCGGCACCTGTGTGTCCAGAATGGACGATGCTCGGCAAGCGGCCGCGGAAGGCGGGTTGTCCGTGCGGGGCTGGTGGATCGAGAAGCCACCTGGCGATCCCGTGCAGTCGGCGCCGGAGGGAGCGGGCAGTCCATCCTTGCCCGGGCTGGACCCGGCCTATCACCGGCAGAAAGAGGCCGAGGCCAAGCTGGACGCATGGGAAGAGGTCGGCGGCCTGGTCAGCTGGGCGAGGCGCCTCGAACGAACCGCGCACGAGGAACTCAACTCCGCGTTGACCGACGCCAACGACCTGGTCAAGTCGCTGATCAAGCTGTCGACCTGGTTCGCGAACGCCGTCGCGGGGGTGGGGGCGTTGCACGGTGCGGCGACGAAGCTGCAGGGCATGGCCGACGAGCGGCGGGCTTTCGTGGAAAATTTCCAGAAGTGGTCGGCGGACTCGACGTTGTCCGCGTCCGCCCGCCAAGCTCATCTCGACAACCTCTACAGGAGCATCGGGCTCACCGAGCGGCAGGCAGCCTCCAACGCCGAAGTGCTCGGCAACCTCGGCAACACCAGGGGCGGAAAGCTGATCTTCGACCCGCTGGCCAAGACCTTCGGTGGTTCGAAGCCGGGTGTCGCGCGAGGTATCGGCCGGATGGGTTCCGTGCCCGGCGCCATCCTGACCGGCGTCGAGGCGGGCAGGCAGATCATTTTCGAGGGCAAGCCTGTCGGG
>NZ_JAFRFW010000562.1:0-3074 GCF_017434145.1 Saccharopolyspora sp.
AGCGGCCGACGGCTGCGCGGAGTTCGTGCACGACTCGGTCCGCCAGGCGGTGCTGCGCGACAGCCCGGACGAGGTGCTGCGGCGGTTGCGGGAACGCGCGGCGACGCTGCTCAACGACGTGGGCCGCCCGGCCGAAGAGGTGGCGGTGCCGCTGTTGCTGCTGCCCGCGGCGCCGCGGCCGTGGATGACCGATGTGCTGCGGGAAGCCGCCGGTTGCGCGGAACACCGCGGCGCGCCGGGAATGGCGGCCCGCTACCTGCGGCGGGTCCTCGAGTTCGACGGCGACGACGTCGCGGTGCTGGTGCAGTGCGCGCGGATGCTCGGACAGCTCGAGCCGGAGACCGCGCTGCGCCAGTTGGAACGCGCGCTGGAACTGCTCGACGAGCCGCGCAGCCGGGTGCCGGTCGCGGCGCAGTACGCGCTGATCTCGCTGACCGCGCAGAACTCGGTGCGCGCCTACGAACTGACCTCCGGGGTGCTCGACGAGCTCGACGCGCTGGTCGGGCCGGAGCCCGCGGGCGCCGATCTGGCGTTGCGCACCGCGATCGAGGCGGTGGTGCTGCTGTCCGGGATGGACGAGAAGTCCACGGTGCGCAGCGCGGGTGAGCGGTTCCGCGGCAGGCCCGATCCCGCCGGGGTCACCGCGGAGGAGCGGCAGCTGCTGGCGTTGCTGTCCTCGCTGGGGACGCTGCGCACCTTCCGGCACGCCGAGGAACCCGCCGAGCAGGCCCGCCGGGTGCTGCGGATCAGCGACGTGGAAAGCGGCGGCTGGGCGCTGATGGGCTCGGCGCTGTCGCTGTACATGGCCGACGACAACGAGTCCGCGCTCGCCGCGCTGGGGCTGCTCATCGAGCACGCGCAGGCCACCGGGCAGGCGTGGACCTACTGCCTGGCCACCAGCACCCGCGCGATCGTGCGGCACTGGACCGGCGACCTCGCCGAAGCGCTCGCCGACGGGCAGTCCTGCTACGACGTGCTGGTCCAGGAGTCCTGGGTCGGGGCGATGACGATGCCGCAGACCTCGCTGGCGATGGCGCTGATCCGGCAGGGCGAGGCGGCGCGGGCCGACGAGCTGCTGCGCGGGATCGACCGCGCCCGCTTCGGGGAGTTCACCTTCGAATACCACCCGTACCTGATGGCCCGGGCGTGGGCGCGGGAAGCGCTCGGCGACACGGCCGGTGCGCTGGAAATCCTGCTGCACTGCGGGGAAAGCCTGAGCGAAGCGGGCATCACGAACCCGGTTTTCGCGGCGTGGTGGTACGACGCGGCGCGGATCCTCGCCGCACTCGGGCGCCACGAAGAAGGTCAGCGGATCGCCGAGCACGGCGCGGAGTTGGCGGCGCGGTGGGGCACGGTGCGTGCGCGGGGCATGGCGTTGACCGCGCGCGGTGTCGTCACGCCCGGGGAGGAAGGGCTGCGGTTGCTGTCCTCGGCGGTGCGGACGCTGGCCGACTCGCCCGGCAAGCTGGCGCACGCCGAAGCCGAATACCTGCTGGGACGGCGGCTGCTGGCGGAAGGTGATGCGGAAGGAGCGCGCGGGCACCTGCGATCTTCGCTGGACATGTCGGTGCTGCGGCGGGACCGCAGGCAGGTGGCGCTGTCCTCGGCCGCGTTGCTGGCCGCGGGCGGGCGGTTGCGCCGCGGCACCGGCTCGCCCGCGGACGCGCTCAGCGGCAGCGAGCGCCGGGTTGCCGACCGCGCCGCGGAGGGGGCGACGAACCGGGAGATCGCGGAGTCGCTGTTCCTCACCGTGCGCACCGTGGAACTGCATTTGACCAGCGCTTATCGCAAGCTCGGGGTGCGCGGGCGGGCGGCATTGCCCGCGGCGCTCGTGGAACAGGCGGGTTGAGCGGGTTTTTCGCCGGAGTCCGGAAGAATTCGCCGACCGCGGTATCAGCTTGACTGATCATTCCGGATGGCCGTCCACGATCCAGGAATCCGTTGCCACGCCGCCGGAATCGGGCGATGGCGATGGTATGATCCGCTCGGCTGCGGCAGCCGGTGCGCTGCCCGGCCGGTGAGTTGTTGAAACGATGTGCTGCCCCGCCAATGTTCCGGCTCGTTCGGCGTTTCGGGCCATTCGGCGTTCCGGCGCATTCGGCATTGCGAGCCATGGGAGGTTTCGGTGGCCGAGCGGCTTCCGGCGAATGCGGACTCTCCCCGGCCGCTATCCGGTAATGCGGGTGAGTAAGCGCCGTTGAGCACGTTTCGTGAGGGAATGCGCGGTGCTGACTCCGCCGGGTTATTCCTGAGTGATTTTCATATTCGCTCGCTGATGATGCGGTTCTCCGGTCGGCGCAGGGGCCGCTGATGGCGAACGAGGTCCAGCGATTCTCCGGGTGCGGTCTCGCAGGGCGGGATGCGGAACTCGGCGTGCTCGCCCACCTGGTCGGCGAACTGCGCGCCGGTCGTTCCGCGCTGGTGACGGTGACCGGCCCGCCCGGCGCCGGGCGCAGCGCACTGCTGACCGCCGTCGTCGAGCAGGCGCGCGCGGCGGGGGTGCGGACCGCCGTGGCCCGCAGCTCGCCGATCGAGACCGAGTTGCCCTACAGCACCGTCGCGCAGCTCGCGGGCGTGCTGCTGCCGCCGGAGCAGCTCGCGCGGATCAGCTGGATGGGCGCGGGCGAAACCTGCGAACCCAAGATGTGCGGGCGTTTCCTGGCGCTGGCGCGGGAGGAACCGCTGCTGGTGGCGGTCGACGACGACCAGTGGACCGACCCGTGGTCGCGGCGTTGGTGGCGGGAAGTGGCCCAGCACTCCGACGGATCCGCGGTCCTGATGGTGCGCGCGGTGCGCGGTGGTTCCGCCGAGGTGCCCGACCGGTTCGACGGCGCGATTCCGGTGCCGGTGCGGGAAATCCACCTCGGACCGCTGTCCGCCGACGACGTCGAGGGGATGTTGCCGGAACGCGGGCCGCGCGAGTTCGCCGTGGCCGCCGCGGAAAGCACCGCGGGCAACCCGGCGGTGCTCAGCGCGGCGTTGCGCGAATACCGCGCGGAGGGGCTGAGCCCGCACCCGCGGAACCTGGCGCGGTTCCGGCAACTGGCCGCCGAGGCGGAAGGCGAGCTGGCCGA
>NZ_JAFRFW010000563.1:0-3385 GCF_017434145.1 Saccharopolyspora sp.
CGGACCCATGTGGGGCTGCGAATGGTCCCCGCCACGCTCCGCCCATCGGCTGGTGCTCGCCGGGGACGAGACCGCGGTGCCCGCGATGGCGGCCATCGTGGAGTCGCTGCCCGCCGACGCCCGCGGCGTGGTCTGCGCCGAAGTGCCCACCGTGGACGACATCCAGACCTGGGAGGGCCCGCGGAACGTGGAGATCCGCTGGCTGGTGCGGCGGCGCCCGACCGGCTGGCTGCCGCACGGCGCGCTGCTGGAGGACTCGGTTTCGGCCGCGCTGTCCGAGTTCAGCGCCAGCGGCGGGGACTGCGCCACCGCACTCGAAGACGTCGACGTCGACTCCGCGACGCTGTGGGATGTGCCGCAGGAGACGACCGCGGCGACCGCCCGGCTCTACGGCTGGCTGGCGGGCGAAGCCTCCGTGATCAAGCGGCTGCGAAGGCTGATGGTGCAGGACCACCAGGTACCGCGGGGCGCGGTGGCGTTCATGGGCTACTGGCGCGCGGGGCGCAGCTGAGCCCGCATCACAACGACGACCTCTTGGCAGCCTCACCGGACGCATGTCAGGATCCTCTTGGTTTTGGTAAGGCTAACCTAACCACGGAGGTTCGAGTGTCACCCGCGCAGCAACCGGTCCGCAGTGATTTCGCCGGCCGCCTCCGGTCGGAGACCCGCACCGAGCACGAACACGTCCAAACCCTGCCCTTCCTGCGCGCCCTGATCGCCGGCGAGCTGGAGGCCGACGCCTACGCGGTGATGCTCGCCCAGCACTACTTCGCCTACCAGGTCCTGGAATCGGCGGCCGACGTGATGCGCAGCGACGTCGTCGCCGGGCCGTTCGTCAGCGACCGGCTGCGCAGGCTGCCGCACCTGGAGACCGACCTGCACTACTACCTCGGCCCGGACTGGCGCGATGTGATCAGCGCCAGCGAGGCCACCGAGCGCTACTGCGAGCGGCTGCGCGAGGTGTGCTTCGACTGGCCCGGCGGGTTCGTGGCGCACCACTACACCCGTTGCCTGGCCGATCTCTCCGGCGGCGCCGTGATCCGCTCGGCGATGCAGCGCAGCCTGAACCCGCCGGACGGGCAGGGCTTCGCGTTCCTCACCTTCGACGACGTGCCCAGCCGCCCCCGGGTGCGCAACGCCTACCGGCTGCTGCTGGACACCGCGGGCTGGGATTCGCGGGAGCAGAAGCGGATCACCGCCGAGGTCCGGCTGGCGTACCACTTGAACACCGAGGTCTTCACGGACCTGGGACGCAGGCTGCCACCGCGGATCCCGCGGCAGCGCGGTGCGTGACCCGGGGTGCCGCAGCACGACGAGTGGGCCGGGGATGCGGGGAGCAACCCCGCGCGGGGGCCGGGGCGATGCGGGAGGCGAATCGGCATCGCCCCGGCCGGGGCCGGCGCCACGCGGGGACGGGGACGCGACGCAGGCCCGTCTTCGGACCGCCCGGCCGGCGAGGTCGGCCGGGTCACATCAGCCGGGCACCTCGGCAGGAGCCCGGTCGGAACCGGGTCGGCACGAGCCCCGCGGGCGGCCGAGCCGGTTCATGCTGCCTCGCCGGTATGCCTTCCGGGTTCGGCGGAATTGTCCGGAAGACCGTTCCGGCCCGGCGGATTCCGCGGACCCTCCGGGTCGGCCTCCGGCCACTCCGGCTGCCCCGGCCCGGTGGGCAGTTGCCCGGAGAAATACCCGCCACCGGAGTACGGCGCGCGCAATTCCCGGGTGCCGCGGAATGTGGCGAGAACAGCGGCGCACGCCGCGCAGGGAATTCGCCCGTCATCCGGCAGCGGGCCGATGAGCCTGCGGTGCACCGGTCCGCCGATGCGGTGCCCGCAAGCGGCGGCGGGCGCGGTCCCGCGCGCGGACACGGCCACCTTGTGCCAAGTCGCGGCGAACGCGGATGCCATCCAGGCGTGCGCGCTCACCGGACGTCTCCCGACCCCGCCGGCTCCCGGCCCGAGCCGGGTTTTTCCCCGCACGAGGCCGAATCCGCGCCGGACGCCGTGCGTCCGGGGTCCGCCCGGCCGACGGGGTCCTCCGCACCGCGCACCATTCCCCCTTCCAAATCAGAAACCGATTCACTTCATTCGATTCGCAGCATCGCTCCGCCCGGAACACCGGAGCACTTTTCGGCACCCGCACCCGCGGCCGCACCGGACGCCGCGCCGGTTCGCATCGGACCGGCCGTGCACCGCCGAGCGCGCCGCCGTCCGCGCGGAAATACCGGAAACAGGATGTCGGGTTCCGAGACCTATTGACAATAGCTCGTTCGGATGATCGCCGATCTTGTTGCAAATGACTAACATTCCTTCCATGAACGGAACCACTCCCCGGCCCCGCGCCTATGTGCTGGGCGCCGAAATGCGCGACGCACGCCAGAAAAGCGGTCTCGCGCTGCGCAGGCTGGCCGCGATCCTGGACGTCTCGCACTCGGTTCTGGTGCGCTGGGAGCGCGGGGACCGGGTGCCGTCGGCCGAGTCGGTCTCCGCGGTTTGCGCGGTGCTCGGCAGCAGCGCCACCGCGCGCAACCGGATGCTGAAGCTGGCCCGCGAGGCGGCCGCCGAGCCGCCACCGAGCACCCCGATAGGCGTTCCCGGGCAGTCCGATCAGCTCGCCACGCTGCTGGAGTTCGAGCGGACCGCCACCAGGATCACCGACGTGGCGACCAACGTGGTGCCCGGCCTGCTGCAGGCCCCGGAGTACGCCCGCGCGATCATCCACGCGGGCGAGACGGAGAACGCGGACAAGCGGGTCGCGCTGCGCCTCGGCCGCCGCGAGATCATCACCCGCCGCAGGTCACCGGTGCACTACCGCGCGCTCATCCTGGAAACGGCGCTGCACCAGCCGATCGGCGACCCGGGCACGCTGCTGGAGCAGCTGCGGCTGCTGCTGGAGTTGGGCGCGCAGGACACCGTCGAGATCCGGGTGATCCCGAACAGCGCGGGCTGGACTCCCGCGCACTCCGGGGATTTCTTCCTGCTGGAGTTCTCCAAGGCGGCGCCGGTGGTGCACCTCGAACACCACCGCGGTTCGGTTTTCCTGCAGTCCGAGTCGGACGTCGCGGCGTTCGTGCGAGCTCGGGACGAGGTCGAACGCGTGGCCATGAGCTGCGCCGACTCGGCCGAGCTGATCACCGGGATCATCGCGCGGGCACGGGCGGCCTGAGTTCGCAGCCGTCCCATCTTCGGCCGGTACGACGCCGCGTACTTCGGCCACGCACGCTTGCTCCTTCGCGAGTCCGGCTCCGGGCGTCAGCGTTTTCGCGGCTCGGCGCGGATCACGCAGATTTCCGCATCAGCGCAGGCGACGTGGAACCCGGAGATCATCCGGGTAGCCACGGGGCATGCACACCGACGACACCAGCGGCACCGTGCGGAGCACGAAC
>NZ_JAFRFW010000564.1:0-2004 GCF_017434145.1 Saccharopolyspora sp.
ACCGCTGGCGGAGAGCTGACCCGGGCCCGACGGGCCGGGCCGTCTCGGAGAACCGGCCCGCTTGCCGACGTGCTGAACCGCACGCGGCGAGTTGGCCCCCCAGCCCGTTTTCGGGCGCAAACCAGAGCGCAACGGGGGCCTCCCGGGTTCGGAAGGCCCCCTCGCTCGCCGGGCCGGATCAGCGCACGCCGATCCGGCCTCCGTCTTCGCGGTAGACGACCGCCACCGCGGGCCGGGGCGCCGAAGTGCCGCCGTCCGGCCAGTGCGAGGTCGGGTGCTGCGGGTCCTCCGCGTCCTCACCGGGGTGCTGCACGTTGACCGTGATCAGGTCTTCGAGGATCACCGGTCCGCAGGTCTCGGCCCCGACCGGAACGGTCAGGAACTGCTTGACCTGCCCGCGCTCCGGGCCTTCCACCGGCACCGCGAACAACCCGTCGTTGGAGCCGAGCTCGTTGCCGTCGGTGGTGATCCACAGGTTGCCGAACCGGTCGAAGGCGACGTTGTCCGGGCAGGAGATCGGGCTGACGGCGCTCTTGTCGAAGCCGCCGAAGTAGGTGCCCGGATCGTTCGGGTCGCCGCAGACCAGCAGCAGGTTCCAGCCGAACCGGGTACCGGTGGCGTCGTCGTCGACCTCCAGCACGTGCCCGTGCTTGTTCTCCACGCGCGGATTCGCCTCGTCCGGCCCGGCGTTGCCCGCCGAGCCGCGGTTGGAGTTGTTCGTCAGCGCGCAGTAGATGCGGCCGTTGACCGGGTTCGGCTCCATGTCCTCGGGCCGGTCCATCTTGGTGACACCGGCCGCGTCGGCGGCGAGCCGGGTGAACACGTAGACCTCTTCGGCGGTGAACCCGGGCACGAACGACTCGTCGCCGCTGGCCAGCTTGATCCACTCGCCCGCACCGTCGAAGTGGCCGTCGGCGGGCAGCTTGCCGGAGCCGTCGATCTCGGACTCCGGGCTGTTGCCGGTGAACTTGGCGACGTAGAGCGTGCCGTCGTCGAGCAGCGCGGAGTTGTGCCTGCGCGCGTGCGCGCTGCGGCCCGGTTTGATCCGGCCGTTCGAGACGAACTTGTAGACGTACTCGAACCGCTCGTCATCGCCCAGGTAGGCCGCGACCCGGCCGTCGTCGGCGACCTGGATGGTCGCGGCCTCGTGCTTGAACCGGCCCAGCGCGGTGTGCTTGATCGGGGTGGACTCCGGGTCGTTCGGGTCGATCTCCACGATCCAGCCGAACCGGTTCGGCTCGTTCGGCTCCTGCGGGACGTCCCAGCGCTTGTCGAACCGCTCCCACTTGCGCTCCGAGACGCCGGTGCCGATCGCGTAGCGCTCGTAGCGCTGCTTGGCGACCGGGTCGGTGACCTTGTCCGAGTTGGCGAAGTACTGGTGGATGTTCTCCTCGCCGGACAGGATCGTGCCCCACGGAGTGACCCCGCCCGAGCAGTTGTTCTGAGTGCCGAAGACCTTGGTGGCGGTCGGGTCCGCGGAGGTCTTCAGGTGCTCGCTGCCCGCGGCCGGGCCGCGAACCTCGAACTCGGTGTTCAGCGTGATCCGGCGGTTGTACTTGCCGATCTTCGGGGTGAGCCCCTTGCCGGGTTCGCGGGTCACCTCGACCACGGAAAGACCGTGCGCGGCCCACGCGATCCGGGCGTGCTCCTCGGTGGGGTTCTCGGCGTCGTAGTCCGGGAACATGTGCGGCTCGGTGCTGTACTCGTGGTTCACCACGAGCAGGCCGCGCTCGCCGGTGCTGTCCAGCGGGACGAACCCGGCGAAGTCGTTGTTGTAGCCGAACTGCTTTTCCTGCGCCGCGGAGTTCTGGTGGTGGAAGTCGAACTCGGGCGCGCCGGGCAGCACCGGGTCTCCCCAGCGGATCACGATGTCCTGCCGGTAGCCCTCGGGGACGGTGACCCGGTCGTCCTTGTTCGGCGCGACGGGGGTGAAGTCGGTACCGGGCACGCCGCGGCCTGCGAACTCGCCCGGTGCCGCTGCCGCGGTGCCGGACAGCGCGCCGG
>NZ_JAFRFW010000565.1:0-3142 GCF_017434145.1 Saccharopolyspora sp.
CACTGCGTCGGAGCCCCAGATCACCTCGTGCAGCGGCGTTTCGCGGTGCTCGTCCAGCGCGGCCAGCACCTCGTCCAGCGCTTCGGCGAACACCGGGAAGCGGGCGTGCAGTTCGCGGCCCATGCCCAGGCGCTGCGAGCCCTGACCGGAGAACAACGCGGCCAGCGGGCCCGGACCTGCGGTGCCACGGGCGATCTCGTGCACGCCGGATTCGGTGCGCACCAGGACGGCGCGGTGTTCGAGCGCGGCCCGCGCTGCCAGCGAGAAACCGACGTCTACTGCGGGGGTTGCGGGATTTCGCTCGTGGAACGCGGTGATCCGCTCGATCTGGGAGTCCAGCGCCTCGGCGGTGCGGGCGGACACCGGCCACGGCACGACCTCCGGCCGCAGCGGCTCCCCTCCTGCGGATTCGCCTGCTGTGCGGGAATCGCCGTCCTCCGGGGCCTGCTCCAGCACGACGTGCGCGTTGGTGCCGCTGATGCCGAACGACGAAACTCCGGCGCGGCGCGGCCGATCCGCCGCGGGCCACGCGGTGCGCTCGGTGACCAGCTCCACCGAGCCGGTGTCCCAGTCGATGTGCGAGGACGGCGAGCTCACGTGCAGGCTCGGCGGCAACTCGCCGTGCCGCATCGCCTGCACCGTCTTGATCACCCCGGCGACTCCGGCCGCGGCCTGGGTGTGCCCGAGGTTCGACTTGACCGAGCCCAGCAGCAGCGGCCGTTCGCGCTGCTGGCCGTAGGTGGCGAGCACGGCCTGCGCCTCGATCGGGTCGCCGAGGCTCGTCCCGGTGCCGTGCGCCTCCACGGAGTCCACATCGGACGGTCCGAGTCCGGCCGCGCTCAACGCCTGCCGGATAACCCGCTGCTGCGCCGGGCCGTTCGGCGCGGTGAGCCCGTTCGAGGCGCCGTCCTGGTTCACCGCCGAACCGCGCAGCACCGCCAGCACCGGGTGCCCGTTCCGGCGCGCGTCGGACAGCCGCTCCGCAACCAGCACGCCCACGCCCTCGGACCAGGACGTGCCGTCGGCGTCGTCGGAGAACGCCTTGCACCGGCCGTCCGGTGCCAGCCCGCCCTGCCTGCTGAACGAGGAGAAGTTCGCCGAAGTGCTCATCACGGTCACCCCACCGGCCAGCGCCATCGAGCACTCGCCGGAACGCAGCGACTGCGCGGCCAAGTGCAGCGCCACCAGCGAGGACGAGCACGCGGTGTCCACCGTCAGCGAAGGACCTTCGAGCCCCAGCGCGAAGGACAACCGGCCGGACAGCACGCTCGCGGCCATGCCGGTGGACGCGTGGCCTTCCATGTCCTCGCGGGAGGCCAGCAGCAGGTGGATGTAGTCCTGCCCGGTGGTGCCGATGAACACGCCGGTGCGGCTGCCGCGCAGGCCCTCCGGGTCGATACCGGCGCGTTCCAGCGCCTCCCACGACACTTCGAGCGCTTGGCGCTGCTGCGGATCCATCGCGACGGCCTCGCGCGGGGAGATGCCGAAGAACTCCGCGTCGAATTCACCCGCACCGCACAGGAATCCGCCTTGCGTGGTGGCACTGCGCCCGCCGCCGAGCGCATCGAGGTCCCAGCCGCGGTCGGCCGGGAAACCGGAGATCGCGTCGCCGCCATCGGCCACCAGGTCCCACAGCCGCTCCGGCGAGTCGGCGTCGCCGGGGAACCGGCAGGCCATGCCGACCAGTGCGATCGGCTCGTGCCGCCCGGATTCGGCTTCCTGGAGCCGTTGCCGCGTCTCGTGCAGGTCCGCGGTGACCCACTTCAGGTAGTCGACGAGCGTGCTTTCGTCCGGCATCGTCGGTGCACCTCCCTCTCTGCCGATGACGGATCCCTCGGCCGCCGGTCCGCGCGGGGATCGGCGACGGTGCTCAGCCCTCGGTGCGCCTGCCGAGTTCGTTGTCGATGAACGCCAGCACTTCGTCGGCGCTGGCCGTCCGGATGCGGTCGTCGACCTCTTCGCGGTCCTGCCGTGGCACTTCGCCGCACCGGTCCAGCAAGCCGCGCAACCGGACCGCGACCTCGCCGCGGAGCTGCTCGGACGGCGTTGCGCCGTCGAGGGCGCGCTCCAGCCGGTCCAGCTCGGCCAGCGGGTCTCCCGCCGCCGGTTCCGCGCCGCCGAACTCCGGCGCGAGCAGCCGCGCCACCGCCAGCGGCGTCGGGTGGTCGAATACCAGCGACGAGTGCAGCCGCTCCCCGCTGGCCGAGCTGAGTCGGTTGCGCAGCTCGACGGCGGTCAGCGAATCCACGCCCAGCGCGCGGAATTCCCGCTCCGCGCCGACGGATTCGGCCGACGAGTGGCCGAGCTCGGCCGAGGCTTCGCTGCGCACCAGCTTCAACAGCTCCTGCTCGCGGCGCTGCAGGTCGAGCCCGGCGAGCCTGCCGGTGAGGCCGGACCGCGCCGCGGAGTACGCCCCGGCGGCCGCGCGGCGGGCGGGCTTGACGAGCCCGCGCAGCGGCGGAGGTACCTCGCTACCGGGGCGTTCGACCGTGCCGGTGGTGCCCAGCGGCACGACCACCGGCTCGTGCGATCCGAGCGCCGCGTCGAACAGCGCCAGCCCGCGTTCCACCGGCAGCGGCGGGACACCGTTGTCGTTGATGCGGCGCAGATCCCGCTCATCGAGCTCCGCGGTCATGCCGGTGCGCTGTTCCCACGCACCCCACGCCAACGACACCGCGGGCAGCCCGGCGGCGCGCCGGTGCGCGGCCAGCGCATCGAGGAACACGTTGCCTGCCGCGTAATTGGCCTGCCCGGGACTGCCCAGCACGCCGGAAACCGAGGAATAGACCGCGAACGCGGCCAGATCCAGGTCGGCGGTGAGCTCGTGCAGGTGCCAAGCCGCGTCGACCTTCGGCCGCAGCACCGCGGACAACCGCTCCGGGGTGAGCGCGCTGAGCACGCCGTCGTCCAGCGCCCCGGCGGTGTGCACGACGGCGGTGAGCGGGTGCGCGCCGGGTACCGAAGCGAGCAGTTCGCGAGCGGCGGCGCCTGGCGCTGTCGCTGCGCGCGCATGCGTCCACATGACGACACTGTGGGCGGTATGGCGCCGCGACCTGGCGCAGTGTCCACGGTCGCACCGCCGGGTCGTGGACTAGTCATGATGCGCATCCCTTCCCATGAACCACGTATCTCCCCAGTGCGC
>NZ_JAFRFW010000566.1:0-4633 GCF_017434145.1 Saccharopolyspora sp.
GCAGGCGTCGGTGACCCCGAGAACCTGGGTGCGCTGGTCCGCAACGCCGCCGCGCTCGGCGTCGACGGGGTGTTGCTCGGGGCCGGATGCTCCGACCCCCTCTACCGGCGCAGCATCCGCGTCTCGATGGGGCACGTGCTGCGTGTGCCGTTCGCCCCGTTGGACCCCTGGCCCGCCGGGTTGGAACGGCTGGCCAACGGCCACCGGGTCGCCGCGCTGACTCCGCGCGCGGACGCGATGCCGCTGAGCAGGGCCGGGCTCGACAGCGGACCGGTGGCGATCGTGCTCGGCTCGGAAGGCCCCGGCCTGACCGAGGAGGCCATCACCGCAGCGGACGTCGCGGTGCGCATCCCGATGCACCAGGACGTCGATTCCCTCAACGTCGCGACCGCCGGGGCGATCGCGTTCCACGCGATGAGCGGTGCGGCCGGATGAGCGGCGCGACGATGCAGCGTTCCAGGTGGGAACTGCGCGTGCGGCAGGGACGTGCCGTGCTGATCGGGCGCGGAGACGGCGGAGATCGCTCCACCCGAGGCGTGCGCGAGTACGACCCGGCGAAGCTTCCGCTGCCGCCCGCGCTGGCCGCGGCCATGCACGAGTGGGCGCAAGTGGTGCACGGCGTCGCCGCTGATCAGCAGGTCGCAGGCGAAACCTCGGCGACGCTGATGTCCCGCCGCGGGCGCCAGCTCGCCGCCCGGCTGGCGGCCGAGACCGGCGCCGAAGTCTGCTACTGGGATCCGGCTCGCGGCCGGGTCAGCAGGATCGGCCGGGTGAGCCGTGCGCCCGGCGCCCAGGAACCCACGCCGTGGGGCACCGGACTCACCGTCACCGCCTTCGTCGCAGCACTCGTCGTGGTCGCGCTGGTGGTGGTCAGCCTGGGGCTGGCCGAGGTGAGCGTGCTGCTGGCGGTGATCGTCAACCTGGTCGTGGCCGGCGGGTTCGCGCCGTCGATCTGGCTGGGCAGGCGGGTGCCGGTGTGGCGGTGGGTGGCGTTCGGCACCGCGATCGGCGTCGTGTTCGCGTGGATCGCCTTGGCGCTGTCCGCGCTCGGTTGAGTCCGGATCGCGCGGCGAAGACAGCCGCCTCGACGCCCGCCCGAAGCGCCGCTCGTCCCTATCGCCGCACGGCAGGCCGCGAACGCGGCGTCCGGCCGGCCCGTCGGCACGCGCGAAGCGGTTCAGCGATGGGAGCGGACCCCGAGCAGCACGTCCTCCCAGGACGGAACGATCGGGTGGTTCTTGCGCCGCCGCGCAGGCTCGGTGTTGCGGGCCGCCTCGTCCTCGATCGCTTCCACGTCGTCCTCGTCGGCCTGCTCGACCAGCCCGGCGGGCGGCTCTTCTTCCTGCTCGGACGTGGCCTGCGGCTGCGGTCCGGTGTCCAGGTCCAGCGCCGGAACCGTCGGAGTCGGCTCGGCGACCGCGGTCGGCTCTGCGACCGGAGCGGGCGTGCTGACCGGCTCCTCCGGCTCCTCCGCGAGTTCTTCCGCGCCTTCCTGCTGCTCCAGCTCCAGCGCCTCGCGGGCCAGCGCGGTCACCGGGCGCACCGTGCGCAACGGCCGGTTCGGCGACGGATCCAGCAGGTCGGTGGCGTGGTCGTCGATCGCGGCGACGGTGCCGCCGTGCGCACCGGGGTGGAAGACCCAGTGCGCCCGGTTCTCCGAACGACCCGCCTGCCACTGCAGCCGCACGACCCATTTGCCGTCGTCCCCGCGCCAGGCGTCCCAGTCGGCGTCGCTGAAGTCGTGCCCGCGCATCCCGAAGGTGTGCGCGACGACCTCGCCGAGGGTCTGGACGTCCGGGCCGTCCTCGCGCACCGGGTGCGCGCGCTGCGAACGCTCCGCGATCTGGGCGCGTTCCAGCAGCACCGGATAGGCGTAGCGCTCGACCCGCTGCTCCGGCACGCCGGAAGAAGCCGCGACGTCCTCGACGGAGGCGCCCGCCCGGATGCGGGCCTGGATCTCGCGGGGGCGCAGTTGCGCCTCCATCTCGATCTGCACCTGGCCCAACCGGGTCAGATCACCGCGCGCGGCCGCGCGCAGTCGCTCGTCGGCGGGCACCGAAAAACGGTCGCCGTTCTCCGGGTCCTCGCAGATGACGGTCTCACCGTCCTCGTCAAGCCCGACCACCCGCAGCGCGCGCATACGCCAGCCTCCCCGGTCACTGTCGTCACCAAGCTGTGACCGTAACCCGGCGTGCCCGCTTGACGGAGGGGGCGCGCCGGGTTCGGTGTCGCTTCGTGACCATCCTCTCCGTCCCCGATCTTGCCTGAATGGCGGTCGACTTGCGAACTCGTGGCCGAACCCGGCCGCCGTGTTGATCACTGCAAGTGATCGATCTCAGTTCGGGAACACGGACGTGTCGGCCGCTATGGTGCGCCGACGACCTCGGGAGACCGGCTGCGCCGCGCTCAGGAGAGCTGCGAAACCACCCAGTCGATGGACCTCGTCAGCGCGGTCACGTCGTCCGGCTCGATCGCCGGGAAGGTGCCGATCCGGAGCTGGTTGCGCCCCAGCTTGCGGTACGGCTCGGTGTCCAGGATCCCGTTCGCCCGCAGCGCCTTGGCGATCGCGGCCGCGTCGATCGACTCGTCGAAGTCGATGGTGCCGACCACCTGCGAACGCTTCGCCGGGTCCTGCACGAACGGCGTCGCGTGCTCCGACGCCTCCGCCCACTGGTACAGCCGCTGCGAGGACTCGCGGGTGCGCGCGACGCACCAGTCCAGCCCGCCGTTGGAGTTCATCCAGTCGATCTGGTCGGCCAGCAGGAACAGCGTGGCGACCGCCGGGGTGTTGTAGGTCTGGTCCTTGCGGGAGTTGTCCAGCGCCGTGGTCAGCGACAGGAACTCCGGCACCCAGCGGTCCGAAGCGCCGATCTCGCCGATCCGCTCCAGCGCGGCCGGGCTCATCGCGGCCAGCCACAGCCCGCCGTCCGAGGCGAACGACTTCTGCGGGGCGAAGTAGTAGACGTCCACGTCGGCCGGGTCGACCGGAAGGCCGCCCGCGCCCGAGGTCGCGTCCACCGCGATCAGCGCGTTTTCCGAACCGGCGGGACGGGTCGGCGGCAGCATCACGCCGGTGGAGGTCTCGTTGTGCGCCCAGGCGATCAGGTCCGCGCTCGGGTCGGACACCGGTGCGGGGGCCTCGCCGGGCTCGGCGGAGACGACCACCGGGTCGCCGAGGAACGGCGCGTCCTTGGTGGCCTTGGCGAACTTCTGCGAGAACTCGCCGTAGGTCAGGTGCAGCGCGCGCTCCCGCACCAGCCCGAACGCCGCGGCGTCCCAGAACGCGGTGGTGCCGCCGACGCCGAGCACGATCTCGTAGCCCGCGGGCAGCGAGAACAGCTGGGACAGGCCTTCGCGAACCCTTCCGACCAGCGACTTCACCGGCTTCTGCCGGTGCGAGGTGCCCATCACCCAGGCGCCTTCGTCGGCGAGCCGGGCGAGCTGCTCGGTGCGCACCTTGGACGGGCCGCAGCCGAAGCGGCCGTCGGAGGGCGTGAGCTCGCTGGGCAGTTTCAGGGTCGTCGGGTCGGTCTCGGCCTGCGTCATTCCGGCGCCTCCGGTGGTCGTTCGGGTCGGCTTGGCTCGCGGTTACCCCGATGTCGGGGTGCGGCGCGTCCGGGTGCGGCGGATCGGGGTTCGGGTGGAACCCGGATCGCCCGGGATGACCGGCGGCGTTGCCGGTTCCTGTGGCGGCGCGTTGCGGCGGCGTGTCCGGAAGGTGAACGCCGGCCGCGGCGCCCGAGCCGGTGGGCAACTTACTGCCCGAGGCGCGCTTTGGCCAGCATGCGGAGTGCGCGAGGAGCCTGTTCGGATGCTGTGACCAGGGGTTTCAGCGGTAGGTTCGCGGTCCGGAGGGCTGGCGCGCAGGAGCTCAGGACGGCGTTGCGAGCGGTTCGCCCGCGCCTTGGCCGGGTTCGGCCGGGCGGCTGCTGATCCACCCGATCAAGCTATGGCGAACGGATGTTCGGGTCCGGATACTCGAAAACATGAGCGAATACGCGGTCTTTCGGCGAGCAGCCCACTGGCGATCGATCCACTGCCGATCCGTCAAGCGATCAAGCGAGCAAACCCGCCAACGGGCCCGGCGCCCAGCGATCCTGGTCGCGGCGGCCCTGACTGCAGCGGTCCTGACTGCAGCGGCGCTGGCTGCTGCAGCGGCGCCGCGTCCTCCGAGTCCGCGTCGTGGGAGAAGGAGCTGCCACGGGAGCGGTGGCGGGCCGCCGGCCGGCCCGCCACTCCCGGTCTCATGCCACCGCGACCGGCAACGGCGAGACGGAGTCCCAGCCGTCGACCTGCTGCGGCGAGCGGGCCTCCGGGCCGACGTAGTGCGCCGACGGCCGCACGAGCCGCCCGGTGCGCTTCTGCTCCAGCACGTGCGCGGACCAGCCCGCGGTGCGGGCGCAGGTGAACATCGCGGGCATCATCTCGGTCGGAACCTGCGCGAAGTCCAGGATCACCGCGGCCCAGAACTCCACGTTGGTCTCGATCGGGCGGTCCGGGCGGCGCTCCCGCAGCACCTCGAGAGCGGCGCGCTCCAGTTCGGCGGCCGCTTCGAAGCGGGGCGCGCCGAGCTGCTCGCAGGTGTTGCGCAGCACCCGGGCTCGCGGGTCCTGCGCGCGGTAGACGCGGTGAC
>NZ_JAFRFW010000567.1:0-34843 GCF_017434145.1 Saccharopolyspora sp.
CGACGCCGAGGCCGCGCTGGAGTCCTGCCGGGAAGCGTTCGGGGCCGGTGTGCTGCCGCTGTACCTGCCGCTGCGCGGTGCGGACGGCTCGGCCACCGGCCTGACCGGCGTGCTCACCGGGACGACGTCCGGCACCGGCTCGCCCCGGGAAGTCGAGCGGGAGCGGGCCGAGCTGATCGAGGCGATCATCGCCGAGAGCGAGGACGAGTCGCTGATGGAGCGCTACCTCGAAGGCGAGCACATCGACGAGCCCACGCTGATCGCGGACTTGGAGGCCGCGGTCTCCCGCGGCGGCCTGCACCCGGTGCTGCCGGTGTGCACCGCGACGGGAGTCGGCCTGCCGGAGCTGCTGGACGGCATCGTGCGCGGGTTCCCCTCTCCGCTCGAACACCCTCCCCCGGAGTTCACCGACCCGCGCGGGGCCCATCCGCGGCGGCTCGGACCGGACCCGTCCGGACCGCTGGCCGCCGAGGTCGTGCACACCGCGGTGGACGCCTACGTGGGCCGCGTGTCGCTGGCGCGGGTCTTCTCCGGCACGTTGCTCGCGGAACGGCCGGTGCACGTTTCCGGGCACGGCATGGCCGAGCGCGGCCACCCGGACCACGACGAGGACGAGCGGGTTGCGCACGTGTATTCGCCGCTGGGCTCGGGATTGCGCGAAGTGCCGCGGTGCGTGGCGGGTGATCTGTGCGCGTTGACGAAGGTCGGCTCGGCCGAAACGGGCGACACGCTGTCGGATCCGGCCGACCCGTTGCTGATGTCGCCGTGGCCGATGCCGGAACCACTGCTGCCCGTCGCGGTCACCGCACGCACCCGCAACGACGAGGATGCCTTGGCGCGCAACCTGAATCGGCTCGTCGCCGCGGACCCGAGCCTGCGCTTGGAGCGCGACACCGAAACGCACCAACTGGTGCTGTGGTGCATGGGCGAGGCGCACGCGGACGTGATGCTGCAACGGCTGCGCGAAGGCGGCGCGGAGGTCGACACCGAACCGGTGCGGGTGGCGCTGCGGCAGACCTTCGGGCAGGCGGCGAAGGGCCACGGCAAGCACGTGAAGCAGTCCGGCGGGCACGGCCAGTACGCGGTGTGCGACATCGAGGTCGAGCCGTTGCCGCGCGGCTCCGGCATCGAGTTCCTGGACCGCGTCGTGGGCGGTGCGATCCCCAAGCAGTTCATCACCAGCGTGGAGAAGGGCGTTCGCGCGCAGGTCGAGCGGGGGTTGGAAGAGGGCCGCCCGCTGGTCGACCTGCGGATCACGCTCGTCGACGGCAAAGCGCACAGCGTGGATTCCTCCGACGCCGCGTTCCAGACCGCCGGTTCGCTGGCGCTGCGCGCCGCCGCCGAGCAGGCCGGACTGGTCACGCTGGAGCCGGTGGACGCGGTCGCGGTCTACATCCCGGACGACCACTTGGGCGCGATCCTCGGCGATCTGTCCAGCCGCCGCGGGAAGGTCGTCGGCACCGAGCCGGAGGACACCGGCTGGACCGTGGTGCACGCGCACGTCCCGTCCAGCGAGCTGACCCGCTACACCATCAACGTCCGCTCGCTGAGTTCCGGCAGCGCGTCGTTCACCCGCCACTTCGAACGCTACGACCCGATGCCGACGCCTTGATCGGCGCGCGAGCACGCCCGGCGAATCGTGCGAGGTGCTAGTCCGCCGGATCGTCGGTTTCGGCTGTTTCCGCTGCTTCGGCGGGAGACGGCTCCGAACGGTCCGCGGCCGGTTGGACGTTGAGCTGGATCCGCGGATTGCCGGTGTAAGCGCGGGTCTGCTCCGGAGTCAGGTGGTCGGCGATCAAGCCCCACGGGACCTTGCCGCCAGCGGACGGGTAGCGCATCCAGACGGCGTACTCGCCGGCTTCGGTGAGCGGGAAGGTCACCGGCGGGGCGCTCGCGGCCGCGGTCTCCGACTCGGTTTTGGACCGGGTCTCGGCCTCGGCGATGTCCAGGTCCCAGAGCGCGGTCTTGCGCAGCACCTCGGCCGCCTCGGCGTCGATCCCGGACGCGAGCGGGAACCAGTCGAACGCTCCGTTCGCCCACGCCCAGATGTGCACGTCGAAACGCACGTCGTCCTGCACGGCCATTGAGCTGCCCACCTCCGGCTGATCGCCGCTGCTGAAACCGGTGCGAGCCTACGACAGCGAACCCAGGAAGCTCCCCCAGGCCGACCGGCCGAACAGCAACGCGCGAACGGCACTTCACGTGGTCCGGCAGCGAAGAAACTGGAGCGCGAGGGCGAGGCTCAAGCGCGCGCGGCGGTGGCGAGGCGCTGCACGACCGTGACGATCGAGAGCACCGCCAGCGCCCACACCGCGATGTCGAGCACGTACGGCACGCCAAGGCCGTGCAGTCCGGTGCCGATCAGGACGAACAGGAACCGCTCGGCCCGCTCGGCCAGCCCGCCGTTCGCGCGCAGCCCGTTCGCCTCCGCGCGGGCCTTCACGTACGAGATCACCTGCGCGCACACCAGGCACAGCAGCAGCCCCGCTCCGAGCGGCCGGTCGCCGTCGACCACCAGCGCCCACCACACCAGCGAGCCGAACAGCGCTCCGTCGGCGATCCGGTCGCAGCTGGCGTCGAGCACGCCGCCGAAGGTGCTGGCCTTGCCGCCCGCGCGGGCCATCGCGCCGTCGAGCACGTCGAACAGCAGGAAAACCGCGACCACGACGGTTCCGAGGAACAACCGGCCGCGGGGGAAGAACCACAGCGCGGAAGCGACGCTGGCGGAAGTCCCCAGCACCGTCACGACGTTCGGCGAGAGCCCCAGCCGGACGAGCCCGGCGCCGACCGGATCAGTCCACCGGGAAACCGAGCTCCGCGCGAATATGTTGAGCATCGCCTGTACTGCCGCTGCCTCGTCCACCGTGTCCATCGCACCGCCTGGTGCACTCCGAGATTAGCCGCCTTGATCGCAGCGGCGCGCAACCAGGCGGCCGCAGCGGCACCCGAAGTGATCGGCCGCACACCGGGAATGCCCGGGCCGCCATCGGCGTTGGGCCAACCGGAACGTACTCCGGATCCCCCCGAGGAGGACTCATGAGCTCTGCCGCCCAGATCCCCGGCTACGCCGTCGGCACCTACGACATCGACAGCGTGCACTCCGACGTCGAGTTCGCGCTGCGCCATCTCGGCGTCGGCCGGTCCCGCGGCCGGTTCGACGGCTTCCGCGGCGAGATCGTCATCGCGGAGAACCCGCTGGACTCCACGGTGACCGCGGACATCGACCCCGCCACGATCAACACCGGCAACGCCGACCGCGACGCGCACGTGCGCGGCAGCGACTTCCTCGACGTCGAAACCCACCCGAAGGCCGGGTTCCGCTCCACCGGCATCCGCCAGGACGGCGACGAGTACATCATCGACGGTGAGTTCACCCTGCACGGCGTGACCAAGCCGGTCGCGCTGCAGGCCGAGCTGGGCGGGTTCACCGACGACGGCCAGGGCGGGACGCTGCTGGGCATCTCGGCGGGCACCACGATCAACCGCGCCGACTTCGGCGTCGGCCCGGAAGGCGGCGCCATGCTGGGCGAGAAGGTCAAGATCACCCTGGAGATCGAGGCCAACCTCCGCTCCCAGTGAGCGGAAACCGCGGCGGCCGAGAACGCGGGGTGCGCTCTCGGCCGCCGCGAGCACCCGATGTCCGGTTCTGAACAGATTTGCCCGATTCTCAACAGATCGCCCGGTTCTGAACAGATTTGGAGTGCTTAGTGAGCAGGACAGTCCTCGTGACCGGTGGTGGTAGCGGACTGGGGCGCGCCATCGCGGCACGATTCGTCCAGGACTCCGACCGCGTCTACATCACCGGGCGCCGGACCGAGGTGCTGGAGCGCACCGCCCGCGAGCTCGGCGGCGATGCGCACGCGCTGCCGTGCGACGGGATCGACCCGGACGCCGTCGAAAGCGCGGTGGCGCGCATCGACGGCGAAGTGGACGTGCTGGTCAACAACGCGGGCGGGAACACCGACTTCCGCGAGCCGGCGGGCGGCGGGCTGAAGGGCAGCCTGCACCGCTGGCGGGCCAACATCGACGCGAACCTCATCACCGCTGCGCTGATGACCGAGGCCTGCGACGACAAGCTCGCGCGCGGTGGCGCCGTGGTGCACATCGGGTCGGTCGGAGCCGATCAGGGCAGCGGTGCGTACGGCAGCGCCAAGGCGGCGCTGGCGTCCTACAGCGTCGGCCTGTCCAAGCAGCTCGGGCCGCGCGACATCACGTCCAACGTGGTGGCTCCCGGGTACATCCCGGACACCGAGTTCTTCGGCAGCGGGGTCTCGCAGGAGCGCCACGACCACCTCATCTCGCTGACCGCGCTGGGACGGCACGGCTTTCCGGACGAGATCGCCGGGGCGGTGCACTTCCTCGCGTCCGCGGATGCGCGGTTCATCACCGGCCAGGTCATCAATCCGAACGGCGGCGCCCGCACCACGCGCTGATGCGCCGGAAAGCGAAAAGGCCGGGAACCCTCGTGCGCGTTCTCGGCCTTTCGCGTCAGTTCAGCAGTTCGCCGCTTCCGGAGTTCCAGGCGTCGGCCAGCAGCTTGCGGGTGTCGCCGAGCAGCTGCGGCAGAACCTTGGTGTGCCCGATGACCGGCATGAAGTTCGAGTCGCCGCCCCAGCGCGGCACCACGTGCTGGTGCAGGTGCGCAGCGATCCCCGCGCCGGCCACCGGACCCTGGTTGAGCCCGATGTTGAACCCGTGCGGCGCGGAAACCCCGCGGATCACCCGCATCGCCTGCTGGGTGAACGCCGCGACCGCGGCCGTCTCCTCGACGGTGAGATCCGTGTAGTCGGCGACGTGCCGGTACGGCAGCACCATCAGGTGCCCCGGGTTGTACGGGTACAGGTTCAGGATCGCGAAGACGAGCTCGTCACGGGCCACGATCAGCGTCTCGTCGTCCGGCAGGCCCGAATCGAGCAGCCCGCAGAACGGGCAACCCTCGCTGGCCTCGCCCGCCGGCTTGTTCTCGCCCTGGATGTAGGCCAGCCGGTGCGGCGTCCACAGCCGCTGCAGCGCGTCCGGGATACCGATGCCCTGCTGCTCGGAGAACTGGACACCGGTGTCGTCGAGCGAACCGGTGTCCTCGGGCGGACCACCTTCGCCGCGCGGGCCGCCCGCGGAAGTCTCGCCGCTCATCCCGGACTCGCTCACGCCAGCTCCGCCTGGAAGGTCTCCGCGGACGGTGAGGTGTTGTCCCGGCGATCCACCCAGCGGCTCAGCGCGGCCACCGCGTCGGCGACCGGCACCGCGTTGATCTGGGAGCCGTCGCGGAACCGGAACGAAACCGCGTCCGCTTCCACGTCCTTGCCGCCCGCCAGCAGCAGGAACGGCACCTTCTGCGTGGTGTGGGTGCGGATCTTCTTCTGCATCCGGTCGTCGCCGTGGTCCACCTCGGCGCGGATTCCCTTGGCGCGCAACGCCTTCACCACACCGTCCAGGTGCTCGGCGTGCTCGTCGGCGATCGGGATGCCCATCGCCTGCACCGGCGATAGCCACGCCGGGAACGCGCCCGCGTAGTGCTCGGTGAGCACGCCGAAGAACCGCTCGATCGAACCGAACAGCGCCCGGTGGATCTTGATCGGCCGCTGCTTGGAACCGTCCGGCGCGGTGAACTCCAGGTCGAACAGCTCGGGCAGGTGGTAGTCGACCTGGATGGTCGACATCTGCCAGCTGCGGCCCAGCGCGTCCTTGGCCTGCACGGAGATCTTCGGGCCGTAGAACGCCGCGCCGCCAGGGTCCGGCACCAGCTCCAGGCCGGAGGACTCGGCGGCTTCGCGCAGCGCCTCGGTGGCCACCCGCCAGCTCTCGTCGTCGCCGACGTACTTCTCCTCGTTGCGGGTGGACAGCTCCAGGTAGAAGTCCTCGAGGCCGTAGTCGCGCAGCAGGTCCAGCACGAACGTCAGCAGCGACTTCAGCTCGTCCTGCAACTGCTCGGGCATGCAGTAGATGTGCGCGTCGTCCTGGGTCATGCCGCGCACCCGGGTCAGGCCGTGCACCACACCGGACTTCTCGTAGCGGTACACCGAGCCGAACTCGAACAGCCGCAGCGGCAGCTCCCGGTAGGACCGGCCGCGGGAGCGGTAGATCAGGTTGTGGAACGGGCAGTTCATCGGCTTCAGGTAGTAGTCCTGGCCGGGCTTGCGGACCTCGCCGTTCTCGTCGCGTTCCTCGTCGAGGTGCATCGCCGGGAACATGCCGTCCTTGTACCAGCTCAAGTGCCCGGAGGTCTCGAACAGCGTGCTCTTGGTGATGTGCGGGCTGTTCACGAACTCGTAGCCGGCGGCCTCGTGCCTGCGCCGCGAGTAGTCCTCCAGCTCGCGGCGGATGATGCCGCCCTTGGGGTGGAACACCGGCAGGCCGGAACCGACCTCCTCCGGGAAGGAGAACAGGTCCAGCTCGGCGCCGAGCTTGCGGTGGTCGCGGCGCTCCGCCTCGGCCAGCCACTCCAGGTGCTCGGCCATGGCCTCCTTGGATTCCCACGCGGTGCCGTAGACCCGCTGCAACTGCCGGTTGCTCTGGTCACCGCGCCAGTAGGCGGCGGCGACGCGGGTGAGCCGGAACGCCGGGATGAACCGGGTGTGCGGCACGTGCGGGCCGCGGCAGAGGTCGCCCCAGACCACCTCGCCGTGCCGGTCGACGTTGTCGTAGACGGTCAGCTCGCCCGCGCCGACCTCCATGACCTCGCTGGTGTCCACCTCGTCGGCGGCGGACTTGAGGTCCACCAGCTCCAGCTTGTACGGCTCGGCGGCGAGCTCCTGCCTGGCGGCCTCGATCGAGTCCAGGCGGCGGCGGGAGAACTTCTGCCCGGACTTGATGATCTGCTTCATGCGCTTTTCCAGCGCCTGCACGTCGTCCGGGGTGAACGGGCGGTCCACGTCGAAGTCGTAGTAGAAGCCGTCCTTGACCGGCGGGCCGATGCCGAGCTTGGCGTCCGGGAACTGCTGCTGCACGGCCTGGGCGAGCACGTGCGCGGCGGAGTGCCGGATGACGCTGCGGCCTGCTTCGGTGTCGGCGGGGACCGCTTCGACTTCGACGTCGGATTCCGGCACCCATGCCAGATCCCGCAGCTCGCCGTCGGCGTCGCGGACCACGATGATCGCCTGCGGCCCCTGGGAAGGCAGGCCCGCTTCGAGTACGGCCGAACCGGCCGTAGTGCCCGCCGGGACCTTCACCCTGGCGACCTGCTGGGCTTCGGACGGCTGAACGGACACGATGACTCCTCGTCGCGGGGTTCGTCGGTTGCTGACGGGTGCGGCTGCGCGCGGTGACTCCGTCCGCCCGATGCTATCGGCTGCCCGCCACCCGGTTCGCGCCCCTGCCCGGCGCGGACGGCGCCGGTTTCGTCAG
The DNA here is from genome assembly GCF_017434145.1 of Saccharopolyspora sp. Lineage (NCBI taxonomy): Bacteria > Bacillati > Actinomycetota > Actinomycetes > Pseudonocardiales > Pseudonocardiaceae > Saccharopolyspora > Saccharopolyspora sp. The sequence continues at coordinate 7,345 of NZ_JAFRFW010000567.1, forward strand.
CGCAGACCGCTGTCGATGATCGCGGCTTCGATCTCCATCGCGGAGGCCAGTCCGCCTGTGCAGGGGCCGACCACGCCGTGCACGCCGAGCCGGTGCAGCCGGTTCGCCTGTTGTTTCGTGTGCACGCTGTTGGCGATCACCGGCAGGCCGAGCAGCTCGGCGGTGCCGACCAGGCTGCGCACCAGGTGCTCGTCCAGCGGATCCGGTCCGTCCGGCGCGGCGAAGCTGTCCAGGAACCCGCCGGACAGGCGCACCGCGCGCAACGGCAGACTGCGCAGCCGGGCGGCTTCGCGGGTGTCCCTGCCGAAGTCGTAGACCGCCAGCCGCAGCCCCATCTCGTCGAAGATCTCCAGCGCGTCCACCGGGTCGCCGTGCTGGTCGAACAGCGCGGCCTCGGGCACCCCGATGACCAGCTTGTCGGCGGGCAGCCCGGTCTCGCGCAGGATGCGCCGCATGTCGCCGACCAGTTCCGGGTCGTGCAGCTGCCGCGCGGACAGGCCCACGGCGGCCATCGGCGAGCGGTCGCCGAACCGCTCCCGCCAGTGCGCCGCGTGCGCGCAGACCCGCTCCAGCGCCCAGATGCCGAGCCGGGTGATCATCCCGGTCTCCTCGGCCAGCTCCAGGAAGTCCGCCGCGTCCAGCTCACCCAGCTCCGGGTGGTCCCAGCGCACGTGGGCCTCCACGCCGACGAGGTTGCCGCTGCCGACGTACTCCACCGGCCGGTACTCGATGTAGAGCTCTTCGTCGTCGAGCGCGCTCGGCATCGACGCCGACAGGCGGAACCGCCGCCGCGCGGCCGCGTTGTGCTCGGGGTCGAACAGCGCCCACTGCGCCCGGCCGTCGTTCTTCGCCCGGTACAGCGTGATGTCGGCGTCGGAGAGCAGTTCGTCCGGCCCGGTGTCGGTCACCGCGGTCTCCACCACGCCGACGCTGGCCGATGCGGTGAGCTGGTGGCCGCGGATGGAGACCGGCTCGGTGATCGCCGCCAGCAGCTGCTCGACCAGCTCCACCAGCCGGGCCGCGCCCCGCGAATCCTTCAGCAGCACCACGAACTCGTCGCCGCCCATCCGCGCGGCCAGCCCGTCCTCGGCCAGCACCATGACCTGCAACCGCTGGGCGACCGCGCGCAGCAGCTCGTCGCCTATCGGGTGGCCGAGGCTGTCGTTGATCGCCTTGAAGCCGTCCAGGTCGAAGTAGCACAGCCCGACCCGGCGCCCCGGGTGCGTCGGATCCAGCGCCTGGTCCAGCGTGGTCTTGAGCTGCGTGCGGTTCGCCAGTCCGGTCAGCGGGTCCAGGGTGGCCTGCCTGCGGAACTGCTCCTCGAGCATGTGCCGCTGGGTGATGTCCTCGTAGAGCACCACCTGGTAGTCCGGCTCGCCGTCGGAATCGCGCACCAGCGATGCGGACAACCGGGTCCAGATGTGCGCGCCGTCCGGGCCGCTGCACCGCGTCTCGGCCTGGAACCGGTCCACATCGCCCGCGGCCAGCGCGGCCACGTTCTCGGCCAGCTCCGGTAGCCACTTGCGGTCGACCAGGTCGAACACGCGGCGCCCGACCACTGCCTCGCACACCGACTCGAAGATGCGCTCCAGCGGGGAGTTGACCTCTTCGACGGTGCCGTCCAGCGCGACGATCGCGATGCCCAGCGCCGAAGAGGTGAACACCGCGCGGAACCGCGCCTCGCTCGCGCGCAGCGCCTCCTCGGCCGAGTCCCGTGCCTGCAGCACCGCCCGCTTGATGACTTCCTGCTCGTCCAAGGTCTGCTCGCGCAGTTGCCCCGCGTAGCCCGCGGCCACCGAACCCAGCACGAGCGGCGACCGGACGGGCCCTGTCGGCTGCCCGTCGAGGGGTTCCGGCAGCTGATCGCCGAGCATCCACAGCGTGCGCTCCAGCGCGGCCGGGTTGGTGAAGTGCACCCGCACCAGCCGCTCGCCCAGCTCCCCGGCGGCCGCGGCCACCGCGTCGGTGTCCGGTGCGGACAGCAGCGCGTCGAGATGTCCGGCCAGGAAGGACTCGATGTCGCTGCGCGCCAGCGGCACGTAGCTGGTCCGGATGATCTCGCGGGTCCAGCGGCGGACGAACTCGGCCCGTTCCGGGGAAGGGTTCACCTCGGGTCACCCGCGTTTCCGCGGCCGCTTCGCTTGCGCGCGACGACGCCGTGCATGAGCGATTCCTCCGGGCGCTCTGGATCGTCCTCAGTGGATTCCGGCGGCCATTCGGGGACGGGCACCAGGCCGGGCTCGACCGGTTCGAACCCGCCCAGCAGTCCGGTGAGTTCGGCGCGTCCGCGCGCGACCATTCCGGGCAAGCCGTCGAAGCGGATGGCGGTGATCCGCGCGGCCGATTCCGGCGCGACATCGGCGGCCAGGTGCGACAGGCACAGCAGGCTGCCCGGCGCGATCCGGTCGTAGTAGTCGCGCAGCGCCTTGTGCGGTTCCAGCTCGTCCGGGACGAACTCCAGCACCGAGGCCAGGATCAGGCCGATGGGCTCGCTGAACCGCAGCAGCCGGGTGACCGGCTCCGCGTGCAGCACCGACTGCACGTCGAGCAGGTCGGCGTGCACCGCGTCGGCGCGATCGTCGCCTTCCAGGATCGTGCGCCCGTGCGCCACGGCGACCGGATCGTTGTCCACGTAGACCACGCGCGCCCGCGGTTCGGCTTGCAGCGCGACCTCGTGGACGTTGCCGAGCGTGGGGATGCCGGAGCCGAGGTCCAGGAACTGCCGCACGCCTCGGCGCAGGCAGTAGTGCACCGCGCGATGCAGGAAGATCCGGTTGTGCCGGGCCAGGTGCCGCGCCCGCGGCTCCGCGTGCAGCAGCTTGCGCACCAGCGCGCGGTCGACGGCGAAGTTGTGCGCACCGCCGAGGCAGTAGTCGTAGCACCGCGCCACGCTGGGTCGTTCGAGGTCGGCACCCAGCCCTTCCGGCCGCTGGTGCATCGTGGCCTCCTGCTGACGGTTTCGGTGCAGGCGAACTCGCGGAAGTAGGTAGCGCCTGCTGCTGCGCTCGTTCCAAGCAACCTACGAAAGACGGTACTGCACAAGATCGTCATCGGGTACGCCCGGCAGCGCCGCTCGTGATCGTACTGTGACCCTCCGCGTTCGGTAACCCGCCGCCGTGCGGCTTGTGGACCGAACCGTGCAGCGGCGCCTATGAGGCTTCTCACCGTCCGTATACCGGGATCGGCGGTTAGGGCAACCTAAGCTGGAAGTGTCGGGCAGCGCCCGGCCCCGGCAGCGCCGCCGGCCGGCCGGAAGCGCGCCCGGACGCCGGGCGATCCCGGCGTGCGATTTCGGAATCCGAGCAGGAGGACTTGCATGACCCGCCCACTGCGAGTGGCGATCGTCGGGGCCGGACCAGCCGGTGTCTACGCCGCGGACATCCTGACGAAGTCCGAGACCCCAGTGGACATCGACCTGCTCGACCGGATGCCCGCGCCGTACGGGCTCATCCGGTACGGCGTGGCACCGGACCACCCGCGGATCAAGGGCATCGTCAACGCGCTGCGCCGGATCATGGAGAAGGACCAGATCCGGTTCCTCGGCGGCGTGAACTACGGCGAGGACGTCAAGCTCGACGAGCTGCGCAGGCACTACGACGCGGTGATCTTCTCGACCGGCGCGGACAAGGACCGGGACCTGAACATCCCCGGCATCGACCTGCCGCACAGCCACGGCGCCGCGGCGTTCGTCTACTGGTACGACGGCTACCCGGAGACCACGAGGGACTGGACGCTGGACGCCCGCGAGGTCGCCGTGATCGGCGCGGGCAACGTGGCGCTGGACGTGGCGCGGGTGCTGGCCAAGCAGGCCGACGATCTGCTGAGCACCGAGATCCCGGACAACGTCTACCAGGGACTGCGGGACTCCCAGGTCACCGACGTGCACCTCTACGCTCGCCGCGGTCCCGCGCAGGCCAAGTTCACCCCGCTGGAACTGCGCGAACTCGACCACCAGCCCGGCGTGGAACTGATCGTGCACCCGGAGGGCTTCGAGCTCGACGAGGGCAGCGAAGCCGCCATCCGGGACAACAACCAGACCAAGTCGATCGTGAAGACCTTCCAGGACTGGGCGCTGCGGGACCCGCGGTACGACACCCCGCGGCGGCTGCACTTCCACTTCCTGCGCGGACCCACCGAGGTGCTGGGCACCGACCGGGTCGAGGGGCTGCGCACCGAGGTCATGGAACTCGACGGCGCAGGCGGCGTGCGCGGCACCGGCGAGTTCGAGGACACGCCGGTGCAGGCGGTCTACCGGGCCGTCGGTTACCTGAGCACGCCGGTGGCCGACATCCCGTTCGACCACAACACCGGCACCGTGCCCAACGACGGCGGCCGGGTGCTGGACCTGGACGGCGAGCACATCACCGGCGTGTACACCACCGGCTGGATCAAGCGCGGGCCGGTCGGCCTGATCGGGCACACCAAGGGCGACGCCATGGAGACGATCAACAACCTGTTGGCCGACCTGGACACCATGCCCACCGCGGAGGACCCGAACCCGGACAGCGTGCTGCGGCTGCTCGACGACAACGGCGTCCGCTACACCACCTGGGACGGCTGGAAGCTGCTCGACGCGCACGAGCAGGCCCTCGGCGAAGCAGCCGGCCGCGAGCGGATCAAGGTCGTGCCGCGCGACGACATGATCCGCATCTCCCGCAGCGAGGACTGAGGCGCGGATTCGGACCGGCCCGTCGGCGTGCATCCGCCGGCGGGCCGGTTGCGCATTTCAGGACAGGTGCGGGAAAAACTGCTGCACCTGACAGTTGGAGCAAGCCGCCAGTGCACGGCTCCACTCCGAGGTCTCGGGCCAATCATCCGGCCTAGCACCCGGCACCCGGCTCTTCCTTCGGGCGTGCTGGAAGCGGTTCGCGTTCTTGCTCAACTTCTTCTGATACTCCCGGACCTGCGCGATCCTCGGATATACACAATTCGCGTGACTAGCTTCGTTCAACAGGTAATCGCCTCGTTCAGCGTGCATCTCCAGGAGCTCATCGATGAATTCGGCGACATTGGCGTGGCACCTCTCGGTGCACCCTGCATGCATCTTCTGGATCTTCCGCAACTGCTCGTCCAACAGATCGAAGTGCTTGAGCACCCCCCGCTTCTCGCGGTCCTCCCGCACGTTGCTGAGATCGGGCAAGTACCGCAGCCCGCGCGGCCCGACGACTTCGAACAGGTCTCCGATTATGGCCTCGAGCGTCTGCCGCGCCAAATTTCCAGCAGCGCTGCGCAACCAAATTCGGTTCTCGGCGTCCGCATTGCTCTGCAACAGAGCTTTCAGCCGGTCGGCATATTCTTGCGGCGATCGGGGCTTGATCAAAGACTGCGGGGTCGGCTCGATCTCACGGTCGAGTTCGGTGAACCACTGAGTGGTAAGCGGCCATCGAGCACCGTGATGTTTCCAGAGCGATCGCACCAACTGTTCGTCGTGGGTGAGCACCACGACCTGCCGGCCCGGTCCGTTCGGCGGACCGAGGAGGTCACCAATGCCCTCCCCGGCGAGCTTTTCGACGGTTGCCGCGTCGAGCATGTCGGTCGGATCGTCAATGATCACTGGCGCTCCGGACTGCTCCTGCTCCAGCGTCGCGAGGTGCACGGCCAGACCGAGCATGTCCAGCTGCGAGTCCGACAGGCGCCCGATCGCGGTCTGCTTGCCTTGGCCGACCAGCACGTTGAGTCTCGGCTTCTGAGCTCCGGGACTCACCTGCAGCCGGACCGAAGGTGTGTGGTCCGGGGCCAATCGGCGCAACCAGGAACTGATCGGCTCTGCGAGCGCCGTGAGCTTCGCCTCCAGCACCTCAGCACGGCGAGCTTTGAGGCGCTGGGCCGCGATCCTGAGATTCCGCGCGTCGACGTCCCGCTTGCGCCGCGCGTCAATGGCTTCCGCGATGGCGCGGGCGTTGTCCCGCCGCCACGTCGCCTTCGCAAGTTCGGCGTCCTTGCGGTCCCGGAGTAACTCCGAACGCAGGTGCTCGGCCGCGCGAGCATTCCTGTCAGCAACTTCGCGGAGGTCGACCAGCCGCCGCAGCGCCTCCACGACCGAACGCATCGAATCAGCAGAAGGTTCGCGTCCGGCTGTCTCGATTCTGTCCCACAACACCGTGCATTGCTGGTCCCAGGCCGTTTTGGAGGACCGCGCTTCGCCGTATGCGGCAGAGAAATTCCGGTCCTCCCCCGCGAACGACCGCACGGCTGCGTCGTCCCATTCCGGGAACCGCCATTCGAGGTACGGCCGGAACCCCTGAGCGAACCCTCGTGCTTCCTTCCGGAGAGCGCTGTCAGCCTCCTGGTACTCGCGCACGTCACGAACCGACTCCAGTAACCGGTGCACGGCGGCGATCCGGTCACTGGTCACGGTCGCGACGGTGCACGCCGGGCATGCCTCGCCCGCGATCGCGACCTCCGCGAAGGACTCGAGCAGACGCAGAGTGGCCTGATCGAGGGCTTCCGACAGACGCGGAACTTCACGGGACTCTTGGTCAGTGAGCCGTTGCACCAAATCTTCGAGCCCCGCTGCTGGGAGGACCTCAGGAGGCCGCGGGAGCGGCGCCTCCCAAGCCTCGGACAATCTCTCGCCGGGCCCGCGAGAATCCGGAGCGCACCGCGCGATGGCCTGCTGCGCGTTCCGCTCCACCAACTTCGCGATCTCCTCGACCGGAACCGCGCTCGTGCAGTCGTGCACTCCCTCGGCCCAGGTGACGGCGTCCTGCATGGCAGCTGACGGCAACGCTTCGACCGAACTGAGTTCCTTCCCCCGCTGGTCCAATGCTTTCTGAGCATCGCCCCAGACCTGGGCCAAGTCGCCCAGACCAGCTGCGTGGCCAAGGAGATCGGCTCGATCCGCCCCGGACAAGTTGATGACCTCTCGCAACCGGCGACGAGCAATCAGCTGCACCGGTGGTGCATCCGCTGCGGCCTGACCCCACGCTCCGTTCCAAACCGCTCGTCCCGGCTTTCCGTCCTGTATCCAGGATATTGATACATTCGGCTCGATGTCCGTCAATTTTCCGTCGACGTCAGAATAAGGGACATTGTTCTCGTCCTTGACCTCGCCCGCCGGACCGGCGGGTTGCGACGCGCGAGTTGTCACCCCTTTGGTAAGCAACTCGACGGCGTCGATGATGCTGGTCTTGCCGGTTCCGTTCTCCGCGTACAGGATCGTAAGACCCCGGGAAAGTTCCAGTTCCTGCTCCGCACCGAAAGACCGGATGCCCTGGACCCTAACCGACTCGACGTACCCGTTAAACGGGTGCTTCGACGGCCCCGCGGGAGGGATCGCAATGTGCTCGACGACCTCCTTGACCCGCTTTTCGGAGGCTTCGCCGAGCGATTCTATTTCCCGCTCGATCCGTTGCGCAAGCATTTTCGCGGACTCCATACCCCACCCAGAAATCGATCTCGTCATCCCGGCGACCGAGACCATACTTGCCCCTCTGGCGCCTACTCGCATTTCCCCATCTAGCCGAGCAGTTGGCATATTCCAACACGGGGAGTGCCGAAAACGCCCGAAAATCGGTCGATCAGCGCCTACGCTGGACTGAAACGGTGACGGAGCCCGTGATGGGGAAGGAGTCCGGCAACGCGGCGATACGAGCCGAAAGGGATTCCGTGGAATGCCAGGCGTTCGGGCCCATGCCGACCACGGCGGCCACTTCTTCGGCGGTGAGCCGCATGGCGAACTCGCACCGCCGGCTGCGCACCGGCTCGAAGTGGTCGCTGAGCTGATCCCGGAGCCGCTGCTGCTTGCGCTCGTCCACGGTGAGCAGGTCCAGTTCGGACACCAACTCGGCCAGGTGCCCGGAGTTCGGCGTGACCACCACGAGGTGCCCGCCCGGGCGCAGCACGCGGTGCGTCTCGACGGCGTTGCGCGGGGCGAACACGTTCAGCGCGGTGGCGAATGCGGCGTCGCGCACGGGCAAGGTCCGCCAAGCGTCGGCGAGCACGGCCGCGGCGCGCGGGTGGGCCTTCGCGGCCCGCCGGGAAGCGTACTTCGACACGTCCAGCGCCACGCCGATCTCGCCGGGCAGCACATCCAGCACTCGCCCGAGGTAGTGGCCGGTCCCGGCGCCGACGTCCAGCACCGGTCCGCCGGTGTGCGTCGCCGCGGTGACGTCGGCGAGTGCTTCTGCGATCGGTGCGTAGTGCCCGGAAGCGAGGAAACCGGCGCGTGCAGCCACCATCTCGGCGGTGTCGCCGGGTCCCGGTGCGCCCCGCCCACCCAGCAGGCTCACGTAGCCCTGTCTGGCCAGGTCGAACGAGTGGTTCGCCGGGCAGCGCAGCGTGCGCCCCGCTGGTTGCAGACCGCGCCCGCAATGCGGGCACGCCAACAGTCGTGCGACATCGTTGAACACCCTTTCCGCCTCCCCTGCGCAGCGATTCTAAGGAGCGGCCGGGGAGACCGGGGATTCCAGGCCCGGGGCGGAAGGTCGGGGAGCCGCTCGGTCGCCGGAGTTTCGGACGAGCCAGATCGCACGGAGTCGTGCGGGTCCAGGTCGGCAACGACTCGGCTGGTGGGGTGGGCAAGCGCAGGGGCCAGGCGTGCCGGATCGGCCGCCTGGGCACACTGCGGGTGAGCGTGCGGGCAGGGACCGGAAGGAGACCGCCGTGGGCGCGTGGTTCTGGGCGCCGGAGTACTGGCAGGCGCGGGCCGTCGTCTCGCACCTGCTGGCGGCGGTGTACCTGCTGGGCTTCGCCTCCGCGGTGCACCAGTTCCGGCCGCTGGCCGGCGAGCACGGCCTGACCCCGGTGCCGCGCTTTCTATCGGCGGTGGGTTTCCGCCGCGCGCCGAGCTTGTTCCACCTGCACTACTCCGACCGCTTTTTCGGCGTCGTCGCGTGGACCGGGATGGTGCTCAGCGGCGCGGCGCTGGTGGGCTTGGTCGGCCTGCTACCGGTGTGGGCCTGGATGCTCGTGTGGGCGGTGCTGTGGGCGTTGTACCTGTCGATCGTCAACGTCGGGCAGATCTGGTACGGCTTCGGCTGGGAGTCGCTGCTGCTGGAGGCCGGGTTCCTGGCGATCTTCCTGGGCCCTGCGCACACGACTCCCCCGGCACCGATCATGTGGCTGCTGTGCTGGCTGCTGTTCCGCGTCGAGTTCGGCGCCGGGCTGATCAAGATGCGCGGCGATCCGTGCTGGCGGGACCTGACCGCGCTGCACTACCACCACGAGACGCAGCCGATGCCCGGGCCGCTCAGCCGCCGGTTCCACCACCTGTCCCCGCGGCTGCACAAGGTGGAAGTGGTCGCCAACCACGCCTCGCAGCTGATCGTGCCGTTCGCGCTGTTCGCGCCGCAGCCGGGCGCCGATGTCGCGGCCGTGCTCATCGTGATCACTCAGGGCTGGCTGATGCTGAGCGGGAACTTCGCCTGGCTCAACCTGGTCACGATCACGCTCGCGTTCGCCGCGATGGACGGCGGATTGCTGCGCTGGCCCGCACCGCCGACCACGGATTCGCCGCTGTGGCACCAGATCGTCGTGCTGGCGGTGACCGCGGGGATGCTCGCGCTGAGCTACCAGCCGGTGCGCAACATGATCGGCCCGCACCAGGTGATGAACCGCAGCTTCAACAAGCTGCACCTGGGCAACACCTACGGCGCGTTCGGCAGCGTCACCCGCACCCGCTACGAGGTGGTGCTGGAGGGAACTTCCGACCGCACCGGGGAATCCGGTTGGCAGGAGTACGAATTCCGCGGCAAACCGGGAGATCCGCGGCGCAGACCGCGCCAGTTCGCGCCGTACCACCTGCGGCTGGACTGGCTGATGTGGTTCGTGGCGATCTCGCCCGGCTACGGACGCAGCTGGCTTCCCGGGCTGCTGCGGGCGATGCTGCGCAACGACCGGCACGCGCTGAAGTTGTTGCGGCACAACCCGTTCCCGGACGAACCTCCGGCGCTGGTGCGCGCGCGGCTGTTCCGCTACCGCTTCGCGAACCGGCAGGAACGCCGCGAGGGTGCGTGGTGGGTGCGCACCCCCGTCAGCGAACTCGTCCCGGCGGTGTCGCTCGACGAACTCACACCGGCCTGAATCACCACGCGGGCCGCAGCGGCATCCGCGCATCGGTGTCGTCGAGGCGCACTCCGAGCATCTGGTGCAGCTGGATGTTGTTCTTCTCGAAGCCCAGCCGGGAAGCGGCCATGTACAGCCGCCAGATCCGCGCCCGCGCGGGCCCCACCTCGCGCACCGCTTCGTCCCAGTGCGCCTCCAGGTTCGCGCACCAGTCCCGGAGGGTCAGCGCGTAGTGCTCCCGGAGGTTCTCCTCGTGCCGGACCTCGAAGCCGTTGTCGTGCATGGCCGACATCAGCGTGCCCGGCCCCTCCAGCTCACCGTCCGGGAAAACGTAGCGGCCGATGAACTTGCCCGGCTTGGTCTTGCGGGTCCCGTCGGGCCGGGTGATGCAGTGGTTGAGCAGCCGTCCGCCCGGCTGCAGCTTGTCCCGCAGCGAGGAGAAGTAGGCGGGCAGTTCAGCGCGGCCGATGTGCTCGGTCAGCCCGATCGAGCTGACCGCGTCGAACCCCGTCTCCGGCACGTCCCGGTAGTCCAGGTAGCGGACTTCGGCCAGATCCGCGAGCCCGCTGTCCACAATGGCCTTCTGCGCCCATTGCGCCTGCTGCTGCGACAGCGTCACGCCCAGCGCCCGCACGCCGTAGTGCTTGGCGGCGTGCATCACCATGCCGCCCCAGCCGCAGCCGATGTCCAGCAGCCGCATTCCCTCGCGCAGCCCCAGTTTCCGCGCGACCAGGTCGTGCTTGGTGAACTGCGCCTGCTCCAAAGTGGAGGCCGCGTCCGGGTAGACCGCGCAGGTGTAGGCCATCGACGGGCCGAGCACCCACTCGTAGAAGCGGTTCGACACGTCGTAGTGGTAGGAGACCGACTTGCTGTCGCGGGCCTTCGAGTGCCGCAGCCCGCGCGGGCGGTACTCCTGCTCCGGTGGGCGCACCGGCCACCAGAAACGCCGCGCGGCGAGCCTGGCGCCGACTTCGAGCTTGGTGCGGGCCGAGACCGCCTGCAGCGCGATGGCCGGGAACCGGGAAAGCGCGGTGTACATGTCGCCGTGCACTTCCAACGCCCCGGTGATGTAGGCGCGGGCGAGCCCCAGCTCGTCCGGTGCGGCCGCCAAGTGCGAGAACGCCAGCGGGGAACGGACCTGCACGCCGACGTCGGCTCCGGCTCGTCCCGCTCGGCTGCCATCGTAGGCGCGGAACTCCACGTCGAGACCGTCGCCCAGAATGCGCGGGAACACCTCTGCCAGACCCATTTCCGGTTCTCCTCCCTGCCGACCCTACGGCTTGCCCACGCACTTCTCGTACAGACCGGGCAACCGGCCGTCCGGGTCGTAGCGCTGTTTCAGTTGTTCGTAGGCGGGACGGTTGTAGAGCCGCCAGAACTCGTCCTCGTCGTAGTAGGAGTCCGAGTACAGCGACTTGTGCCCGTCGATCCGGCTCACGAAGTCCTCGATCGCGCGGTTGTAGTCGCCCAGCCGCTCCCCCGGCCGCAGTTGCACCGCCGACCAGAAGCCCACGTTCACGTAGAGCGTGTCCGGATCCATCGGGTACAGCGGCCAGCCCTGCCGGTCGCGCAGCTGCACCGGGCACAGCCACACCGGGGCGATGCCGATCTCGCGGTGGAAGAACTCCAGGAACTCCGCGAGCCGATCGACCGGGATCTCCACGTCCTGGATCACCGGCTCGCTGCCCGCGCCGCCGCGCGCACGCGCGAGCCGGTCGCTGAAACCCACTCGGCGGTCCCACGCCACGATGCGCCGGTATACGTCCGAACGCCGGTACTTGCGCGGCCACAGCCGCCGCACCGCCGGATGTTGCACACCGAAAGCACGGGAGCACCAGAACCAGTCGGTGTCCCAGCGCCACAAGTAGTCATGCGTGCGCAGATGGTCCGTCTGGTGCTCGCGCAGCGAGCGGTAGTAGACGGCTTGACCGGTGTAATCGCTCGTCACCGGTGCTTCCGGGACGTAGGTGCCGATCGATAGGTACTGCTCGTCGGCGGCGAAGACCGTGCCGTCGAGGAAATCGACGCGGTGACCCTCGAACTCGCCGTCGCGGCAGATCTCGGCGATGGCGGCCGCGCATTCCTCGGCGGTCGAGAACCGGACGTGGCGGACCCGCACGTACGGTTCGGTCCGCTCGATCTCGACCTGCAGCCGCAGGGCGTAGCCGAGGGTTCCGTAGGAGTTCGGGAAACCGCGGAAAAGATCGGCGTGCTCGTTGTCCGGGCGGGCCACCACGACTTCACCGCTGCCGGTGAGGATCTCCATCTCCCGCACGGACTCGTGCGGCAGCCCGTTGCGGAAGGAAGTGGCCTCGATGCCGAGACCGGCCACCGCACCGCCGAGCGTGATCGTCTTGAGCTGCGGGATCACCAGCGGCATGTGCCCGGTCGGCAGGTGCGCGTCGACGACGGTTTCGTAGGTCGCCATGCCCTGCACCTGCGCGGTGCCGTCCGCCGGATCGACCGAGAGCACGCGGTTCATCCGGCCCACGTCGAGCCCGGGAGCGGTCGAGTCGCCGCGGAACCGGAAGAGGTTCGAGGTCGGCTTCGCCAGCCGCACCGGCTCCCCCGGAGGAATCCTGGCGTAGCTGCCGACCAGGGCGGCGACCTCCTCGGAATGGCTGGAAACGGCTCCCGAGGTACCCGGATCGACTCCCATGGCTCCCGACTTTATTGCGCGGACGGGGCAGCGGCATCCCACTTCCGGCGACTCGTCGCGCGGAGTTGTTCGGCCGCCCGGTCAAATCGGGCGGAACCGCCCGGTCGCGCCCGTCGGGGACCACTCGGGCACCAATGCGTGAACGCGAATGACTCCGCAGGTCAGCCACCCTGGATCACCCGTTGAGCGCAGCACCGGATAGCCTCTGTTGCACATGATTTCCAACAAGCCGAGCGATCTTGATCACATCGGCCGCGCGGAGGTGACATGCACGCATCGCAACAACCCACGGTCGACCGGCGGCGCACGGTCGGTGATGATCCGGCAGCGCCAGGTCTCCGGCGCGGAGCGGCCGGCTACGAGATCCGGCCCGCCCGCCGCTCGGACGCCGACGGGGCCCGGTCGGTCATGCTGGACACCTTCTACGAGGTCTTCGGGCACGGCTACAGCCCCAAGTGGCATCACGACGTGATCGACATGTCCGCCACGTACTTCGACCACCCGCGGCAGGCGCTGTTCGTGGCGGCCCGCGGCGACGAAGTGGTGGGCACCGCCGCGGTCCGCGCCGACGGCCCGAAAAGCCCGCCGCATCCGGCGTGGCTCGCGGAGCGCTACCCGTCCGGCAGCACCGCCCAGATCTTCCGGGTTTACGTCCGGCCGGAGCACCGGCGGCACGGGCTGGCGCGCGGACTGGTCGAAACGGCCTGCCGATTCGTCGCCGACACCCCCGGCTACGAGCGGATCTACTTGCACACCAACGCAGGCATCGACGGCGCGGAGCCGTTCTGGCGAGGCATCGCCGACGAGATCTTCGACGGGCGGACCGACCCGGCGCACAGTCCCGCGGTGCACTTCGAGATTCCGATCGGGCGGTTCTGAATGCCTGTCGCCGCTGCGTCTCCCGGCGACCACTCCGCCCCAGGACCGGCCAGCGGCCCGGCGAGCCGTGGGTGGGGTATGCCCACCCACGGCCACGGGAGTCAACGCTTCGGCACGACACCCGCGTAGGTCAGGAAGTCGGCGATGCCGAACTCGCTGCCCGCTCCGCCGATGTTGGGTTCCCAGCGCGGGAACACCGACAGGTACGACGCCGGGTCGGCTTGCAGGATGCCGATCAGCGTCTCGGCCACGATGCGTCCGCCCACGGGACCGAGCTGGCGGCCCCCGTGCAGCACCTCCGCCTCCTTGAGCAGGTAGTACCAGAGGTAGATCGGGCCCTCGCTGTCCAGTTCCTCGTCGGTCAGCGGGATCTCGCCGATCTTGCGTGCGATGTCCTGGCCCGACGGCAACTCCTGAGCTTCGCTGCGCAGCAGGTTGCGCACCACCAGCGAACCGAGCTGCGAGGGCAGGGCGCCCTCGCGGGCACCGGGCACCGCCCGCACCGGCAGGTCCAGCAGCCGGCGGTTGAGCTTGGCCTCCAGCCGCTTCGCCTTCGCCGCCTCGATCTCCGGGTCGATCTGGAAGAAGTACCGCCAGTCCACCGCGTGCTCCGGGCGCACCGGGCCGCCGCGCAGATCACTGCGCGGTTGCTCGTCGGCCTCCGGGTCGAGCGGGAAGAGGTCGGCCGCGAACTCCGCGTTGACCTGGTAGCGCGAGCGAATGGTGGAGTGCCCGAAGCGGTATCCGGCCACCGCGAACTCCACCGGGATGAACGGCTGCTCGCCGGGGTCGTAGAAGCGCAGGCCGTTCTCGGTGATGTCCTCGATGAGGTCGGTCCCGACGATCTGCGGCAGGAATTGCCGGTGCAGAATCCACTGGTAGTGCCAGCGGGTCACCTGCTGGGCCTTGCGCAGGAGATCACCGTAGTAGTCCTCGAGCGCGAGCAGATCGTCCAGCTTGGCGCCTTCCACGTCATCCGGCGGGTCCGCGGGCTGCGCCGGGAAACCGGCCCCGAGGACGTCGGTGATCTGACCGGACCGCAGGTCATCGACGACCCTGTTGTGGAACTTGATGACCGCGAGGTGGAATTGCGCGATCAGCAGGTTCTCGTCGTTGCGCGGATCGCCGATCAACGCGATGTCGTTGCCGGTGCGCGCGAAGTCGTGTCCGCCGGGATCGAGTGCCAGCTTGGTGCCCTTGGATTCCGGGTCGTACAGGTACTCATTGACGACCGGCCCGCCGCCGTAGACGTTGTCCAGGTCCAGCCGCGGTGGCCGGAAGTTGCGCAGTGCCTTCGGATCGACCTCCTGCCCGAGCATGCTGGTCGGGTCGAAGGTGACGTTGTGATCGACGAACTGGCCGAAGTAGGTGAATCCCGAGTCGAGCACGGTGCTGAGCTGTTCCTCGGTGGTTTCCCCGCCGTCGACCTTGCCACCGGGCAGGCCGAATTCCTCGGCTTTCGCCAGCCCGGTTGCTTCCCGCGGCGCAACCGTGGGGAACATCCGGCCGAACCGGCCACCGGCCGCTTCGCTGCCCGGCTGCACGTATTGCCCACGATTCTGCTGACCGTGCGATGCCATTGCTCGAACCCCCTGTTGTGAATGCGTGCTGGTGCCGAAAATCGGACCCCGGGCACTCGTGCGCATTCGGCGACACCGATCGCGCGGCACACCGGTAGGTGACCGGTCCGGACTGAGCCGAGCCTCGGCGCGATCGAAGAATCGATGCCGATCGTTCGCGGACGACTTCTCCCCAGATGTCCGCTGCTCCCCTGGATCCCTGAGCGGGATCGGCGAGACCGTCGATCCCGCCGCGGCTGAAGCTAGAGGCACCGCGTTCGCAGCAGCAAGCAGTTACCTACGGCTTCACTCGAACAGAGCAAAGTCGGGCTTTTTCGGTGCGGTCAGCGAGTTCTGCGCAGCGCCCACGCGCGCAGACCGCGGAAACCCTGCACTTTCGTAGGGCCGATGGACGTGAGGGAAAAGGCCGGGTTCTCCCGCAGCGCAGCCGCGAGCTCGCGATCCACCAGCACCGAGGCGGGACGTGCGACGGAGGTCAACCTGCTGGCGATGTTCACCGTGGATCCGTACACGTCACCGAACCGCGCCAGCACGGTGCCGCGTGCCAGTCCGATGCGCAGCGGTGGCAGCCTGCCTTCCCCGGTGATCTTCTCGTTCAGCGTCAGCGCGATCTCGGCCGCTTCCGCCGACGTGTCGGTGACGAACAGGACTTCGTCGCCGACCGTCTTCACGATCCGGCCGTGGTTCTCGGCGACCACACCGGTCGCCAGCTCCTCGAAGTCGTTGATCAGCCCCGCCAGCTCGACCTCGCTGAAGTCCCGGATCAGGCGGGTGTAGCCGACCAGGTCGGCAAAGCCGATCACCTGCACCCGCTCGTCCACCCCCGGGTCGCCCTCGCTGAGCTCGCGGGCGGCGGTCGCGGCCAGGTGCCGCCGCCAGACGTAGCCCTGCAGGTGGTCCATCACCGGCGTGATCGCCTCCGCGAATTGCGCGGTGATGTCCAGGTCTTCGGCGAAGCGGTCGCCGAGCACCGCTTTGAAGATTCCGACCTGCCATTCGGCCAGTCGCGACATGGTCTGCGCCAACGTCCTGGCGACCGCGGTCTCCACCTCGGAGGTGATCACCTCGGCGGAGACCAGCTGCACGAGCATCTGCAATGCCTGCACGTCGGCGTCGGTGAACACGACCGCGTCGTCGTCGACGTGCGCGAAGCCCATCGCCTGCCAGAGCCGTTCCGCCCGTGCGAGGTCCACACCAGCCGCCTCGGCCACGTCGGCCTTGCGGTACTTCGGGTGCCCGCCCAGCAGGGCCTCGCCGATCAGCGCCTCGCTGCCCATCGAGCGTTCCGCGTCCGGCCCGGAGGCCGCAGGGTCATCGCGAGGTTCGGACAACGAGCACATCGCAATCCGCCCGACGGCACACGTCCGCGGGCACCGAGCCGAGCAACCGGCCTTTGAGCGTGTTCAGCCCCCTGCTGCCGACGATCAGCAGATCCGCCGACGAGCTGTTGGCGGTCTCGATCAGCGAGTTCACCGGAGCGCCCACCACCGCGACGGTGTCCACGTCGGACGCACCCGCCTGCCGCGCCTCATCGGCGGCCTCCAGCAGCGTCTGCTCGGCAGGCGCGGAACCGACCACCTGGAACGCCTCGTCGCCGAGCTCGTCCTGAGCCTGCTCCACCTCGCGCTCGCTGCTCGGGTAGTAGGCGCACACGACGACCAACTTGGCAGCGGAGTCACGCGCGACCTCGGCGGCACGGCGCACCGCCCGCAACGAAGGCGGCGAGCCGTCGGTGCCGACGACGACGCTGCGGTAACTGGACATCTGGTGATCACCCTCCATCGCGTGACACGCACCTCGCGCGGACGTGAACACTAACGAGCGCGAAGCCGCCCCGTCACGCGAACATCGCACTCTCTCCCACCCGGACGCGGACTGGAGTCTCGGCCGGTCATCACGGCCGATGCCGAGTTCCGCACGCAAGGCGAGATCGAACGGCGTCGCGGCCGCGACCTGTTCTTGATCATCGTAGGAGTGCACAACGAACACCGGCAAACCTCGTTGGCCCCGACAACCACCGGGCTTTCCCGGAGCGCGTATTTTTCGCCGGAATCGACGGACCCTCACCAGGAGGATGCCATGGCGGTACCAGGGCTCAGCCCGGGCAGCGGAGTACTGCGGCGCAAGCCGATCGACTCGATCGCCGAGGACAACGAGGAGTCCGGCACCGGGCTGCAACGAACCCTGGGGCTCTGGCAGCTCACCGCGATCGGGGTCGGCGGCATCATCGGCGCGGGGATCTTCTCGCTGGCCGGGGCGGTAGCGCACGGCAAGGCGGGACCGGCAGTGCTCGTCTCGTTCCTGATCGCGGGCATCGCAAGTGCCGCAGCGGCGTTCTCCTACGCGGAATTCGCCGGCATGATCCCGAAAGCGGGTTCGGCCTACACCTACGGTTACGCGGTGCTCGGCGAGGTGGTCGGCTGGCTGATCGGCTGGGACCTGCTGCTGGAGTACACCGCGATCGTGTCGGTGGTCGCGATCGGGATCTCCGGTTACTTCAACGAGCTGCTCGGCTTCCTGCACCTCGACCTGCCGATGTGGATGCTGGGCGCACCGGGCACCGAGGGAACCGACGCGCCACCCGGCAGTTACAAGATCAACCTGTTCGCGGTGGTGCTGTGCCTGCTCATCGCGTTCGTGCTGAACCAGGGCATGCGCAATGCCGCCCGGTTCGAGAGCGCCCTGGTCTACCTGAAGGTCGCGATCGTGCTGCTGGTGCTGATCGTGGGCGCGTTCCACATCAAAGCGGGCAACTACACGCCGTTCTTCCCGTTCGGGATCAGCGGCGCGGTAACCGGGGCGGCGACCGTGTTCTTCGCGGTGTTCGGTTACGACGCGCTGAGCACCGCGGCCGAAGAGTCCAAGGAATCCCAGAAGCACATGCCGAAGGCCATCCTGTACTCGCTGATCATCTCGATGGTGCTGTACGTGCTGTGCTGCCTGGTGCTCACCGGGATGATCCCGTACCAGCAGATCAGCTCGGAGAGCGCGTTCGCGACCGCCTTCGCCGACGTCGGGCTGCCGGTGGTGGGCGCGATCATCGCGGTCGGCGCGATCCTGGGCATCCTCACCGTGCTGTTCACCTTCATGCTCGGCGCGACCCGAGTCGGGTTCGCGATGAGCCGGGACGGGTTGCTGCCGCGCTGGTTCTCCCGCACGCATCCGGTGCGCAAGGTGCCGTCCAGGTTCACCTGGCTGATCGGCATCGCCGCCGCCGCGATCGCCGGCCTGCTGCCGATCGAGGAGGCCGCGGAGCTGACCAACATCGGCATCCTGCTGGCGTTCGTCGTGGTGTGCGCGGCGGTGATCGTGCTGCGCTACCGGCGGCCCGACCTGCCGCGCGGCTTCCGCACGCCGGGGATGCCGATCGTGCCGGTGATCGGCATCGTGTTCTCGCTGTGGCTGGTGACGTTCCTGGAACCGCTGACCTGGTTGCGCTTCGGCGCCTGGTTCGTGCTCGGCTTGATCGTCTACGCCGCGTACGGATACCGGCACTCGCTGCTGCACCGCGGGCGTCAGCACGAGGAGTCCTGAGCCACCGTCGCTGCGCGGGGTGCCCTGCCTCGCCAGGTGGGGCCCTCGCAGCGAAATGGCCTGCGCGCACCGGCATAGCCCGGCCGCAATGCCGCCGAACGACGGACGGGCCGTCGAGGCCTTGCCGGCCGTGCAGTGTCGGCGGTGCGAAGTGCACGCGCTGAGCAATCCCGGGACGTACCCGACCGCGCGGCCGTGCTGCGTCCGGGGAACGACGCGTTCTTCCCCTGATGACGACGCGCTCGCTCTGGACGATCGGTCGCTCCCCCTGCAGAAGTGGGCTTTCTCCAGCGATGACGACGTATCGGAACCGCCGTTCCGCGATGAGTTCACAATCACCCGATCCGCCCGTTCAACGGTGCCTTGCGTCACAGCGTCTTCCGGCGACCCGGTTCTAGGGTGACCTCGTCGTCGATCAGGCGGCGCCGGTGCGGGATCGGCTGCGCGCGCCGCACCGGAGCCGATCCTCAACGTTGAGGGGTGTGCGCTGTGACGCGAGCCCGCGAACTGAGCCCGTACGTCGAATTGCACCGGCAGCAGTGGCGGGAACTGCGCAACTCGATGCCGCTGCCGCTCTCGCACGCGGAGCTCGAGGCGCTGCGCGGCCTCGGAGAACCGGTGGACCTCGAGGAGGTCGCCGACGTCTACCTGCCGCTGTCGCGGCTGATCAACCTGCAGGTGGCGGCCCGGCAGCGGCTGCACACCAGCACCACGACCTTCCTCGGCGAAGCCGCGCCGAAGGTGCCGTTCGTGATCGGCGTCGCGGGCAGCGTCGCGGTCGGCAAATCCACCACCGCGCGGATCCTGCGCGCGCTGCTGGCCCGCTGGCCGGCCCACCCGCAGGTCGACCTGGTGACCACCGACGGCTTCCTGCACCCGAAGGCGGAGCTGGTGCGGCGCGGCATCATGCACCGCAAGGGGTTCCCGGAAAGCTACGACCGGCGCGCTCTGCTGCGGTTCGTCACCGAGGTCAAATCCGGGGCCGAGGCGGTGTCCGCGCCGGTGTACTCGCACCGTGCCTACGACATCCTGCCCGATCAGGAACAGGTGGTGCGGCAGCCGGACATCCTCATCCTGGAGGGGCTGAACGTGCTGCAGCCGGGGCCGAGCCTGGCGGTCTCCGACCTGTTCGACTTCTCGATCTACGTGGACGCGCACACCGAGCACATCGAGCGCTGGTACACCGACCGGTTCCTGGCGCTGCGCGG
The DNA here is from genome assembly GCF_017434145.1 of Saccharopolyspora sp. Lineage (NCBI taxonomy): Bacteria > Bacillati > Actinomycetota > Actinomycetes > Pseudonocardiales > Pseudonocardiaceae > Saccharopolyspora > Saccharopolyspora sp. The sequence goes on from NZ_JAFRFW010000567.1 coordinate 27,210, forward strand.
CACCTCCTTCGCCGACCCCGATTCGCACTTCCACCACTTCGCCGGACTGTCCGATGAGGACGCCCGGGTCGAGGCGCGGCACCTGTGGCACACCATCAACCGGCCGAACCTGGTGGACAACATCCTGCCCACCCGGCCGCGTGCGACGTTGGTGCTGCGCAAGGACGCTGACCACGCCATCAACCGGGTGCGGCTGCGCAAACTCTGAGCATGCGGGCGGCCGCGATCGCCGCCCCGGCGGCTCGCGTCCGACCAGATCCGTCCACCGCACCGGCGGCGACCCGTTTCGCGGCTGATCGATGCCCGAGCGGTGCCGCGTGCACCGTCGATCGGCGACCTGGCGGTGATGGCGCGAACGGCAGCGGGGTGAAGGGCCGGGAGATGAACGGCGGGGGCCGGGACGTTCGCCGAGCCGGGTTGTGCTGCGCTGGAGATCCATGCATTCCAGAGTGCCCGCATCGAACAGCGGTTCGCATCACTTGATCGGGTGGTCTCGACGCGGGCCGCTCATCGGTTCCGCTCGTTGCGCCGGTGCAGCAGCAGGTGCAGGTGCGCAGCGAGCCGCTCAGCAGGATCGGACAGATCGATCCCGCTGATCTCGCCGGCCCGCCGGATGCGGTAGCGCAAGGTGTTCGGGTGCACGTGCAGCGCGGCACTGGCCGAACGCACGTCGCCGAAGGACTCCAAGTAGCTCAGCAACGATCTGGCCAGCGCACCGGTGTGCTCCGCGTCGTGCGCGCACAGCGCGTCGATCCTGGGGTCGCGGAAGCGCTCGTTGCCGCCGAGAACGGTGAGCAGCTCGCTGAGCACCACCCGCGCCCGCACGTCCGCGATCGTCGCTATCCGGTTGTCCACGTCGTGCGCCATCGCGTCCAGGACGCGGTCCGCTTCGGCCCGCGAGCGCGATACGTCCTCCAGCGTCGGCACCGCCGCCCCCACACCGGCCTGCACCCCGGCGCGCAGGTGCTGTCCCGCGGCCGCGACGATCTCCCTGGTCATCCCGAGCACGCCGGAAAGCGCGGTCCCGGGCAGGTCGGGCAGCAGCGCGTACACCCGCGAACCGAGGTTGGTGACCAGCGCGCTGCGCCGATAAGCGGCCGCGTGCACGGAGATGAGGCTGGTCATCTCGGTGCGCTCCAGTTCCAGCTCGGACCGGTCCGAAACCCCGGCGCGCCCGCGCAGGGTGAACACGACGACCACCGCTGGGCGGTCCGCATCGGCGCCGATGTTGCCCGCCACGGAGGCGGCGTCGACCTTGCCGTCCAGCAGCCCGGCCAGCAGGTTCTCCCGCAGCTTCGGCGCCGCGCTGGCCTCCGCCCGCTGCCGGATCAGGTGCACCGCGGCGACCCTGGCCGCGCCGAGCAGCGCGCGCTGCGAACGTTCCTCGAGCGGTTTCGCGCCTTCCTGCACCCAGATCGTGCCCAGCGGCTGCGAACCGGCGTGGATGCCGATCGCCATCCGGCGCCGAATGCCCAGCTCGGGACGTTCGCCGACGTGCACGATCTCCTCGCCGGAACGCAACCGCTCGTAGACGCTCCACTCGCGCAGCATCGCCAGGTACGATTCCGGCCCGCGCCGCCCCAGCACCGACAGCCTGCGCAGTTCGTCGACGTCGTCGTCGGAGCGGGAGTAGGCCAGCACCCGGCTGGCGGTGTCCTCGATGCTGACGATCCCGTCGGTCATCGCCGCCACGGTCTGGGCCAGCGAGAACAGGTCGCCGAGGGTTTCGCCGGCGTCGGCCTCCACCGTCAGCCGCGCGTTGTCCACGACCGAGCGAGCCAGCGACTCCAGCTGCTCCCACCGCACCTCGGGCCGCACGCCGAGCACCGCGACACCGGCGTCGAGGGCGGTGTCGCGCAGCGCTCGCGAGTCCTGATCGGTGTGCACCTTCACGGCCACCGCGGCCGCCCCGTCCCGTGCCGCGGAGCGCACCTGCCGCACCGCGGACCGCCCGCGCGCGCCGATCACCAGCACGAGGTCGCCGGGATGGGTCTCGGCGTCCTCGTCCGGGTCGATGATCACGACATCGCACACGTGCTGGTCGAAGCCGCGCGGCGCGGCGAGCAGGTCGACCAGGGGCTCACCGACCGCCACGAGCAGTTGCCGCAGCGGAGCCCCGGGCAGCGGAATGGTCTTGTCCAACCGAACAACACGCTCCCCTCAATGATGGCTGATCGTACAGCCGCGCGGCGCTTCCACGCTCCTAGTCTTCGAATAACCCGGTTCTTCCTCCGAAAGGCCGGGGAACCCCGCCAACAACGCACTACGCGCGAGGAGGCGACATCGCCATGGACGCCATCACCACCGTCCCGGCACCGGTCAACGAGCCGGTGAAGTCCTACGCCCCCGGTTCGGCCGAGCGGGACTCGCTGCAGAAGCGGATCGCCGAGTTGGAGTCCGAGCGCGCCGAACTCACCAGCACCATCGCGGGCGAGCAGCGCATGGCGGGTGGAACGCCGTTCGACGTGGTGCAGCCGCACAAGCACGCCCACGTCCTGGGCACTTCCGCAGAGGCCACCCGCGCGGACGTCGCCGACGCGGTCCGGGCCGCGAAGCGAGCCGCTCCGGAATGGGCCGCAACGCCGTTCGACGAGCGCGCCGCCGTGCTGCTGCGCGCCGCGGATCTGCTGTCCGGTCCGTGGCGGGACACCATCAACGGCGCCACCATCCTCGGGCAGTCCAAGTCGGTGCAGCAGGCCGAGATCGACGCGGCCTGCGAGTTCATCGACTTCCTGCGGTTCAACGTGCACTACGGCAACCGGATCCTGGCCGAGCAGCCGAACTCGGTGCCCGGCGAGTGGAACCGGATGGAATACCGGCCGCTGGACGGGTTCGTCACCGCGATCACGCCGTTCAACTTCACCGCGATCGCCGGGAACCTGCCGACCGCTCCGGCGTTGATGGGCAACACGGTGGTGTGGAAGCCGACGCCGTCGCAGCAGTTCGCCGCGCACTTCACCATGCGGATGCTGGAGGCGGCCGGGCTGCCCCCAGGCGTGATCAACCTGGTCACCGGGCGCGGCGAGGCGGTCAGCGAGGTGGCGCTGGCCGACGAGGACTTCGCCGGGCTGCACTTCACCGGCTCCACCGCGACGTTCAAGAAGCTGTGGCGGACCGTCGGCGACAACCTCGACGGCTACCGCAGCTACCCGCGCATCGTCGGCGAGACCGGCGGCAAGGACTTCATCGTCGTGCACCCTTCGGCCGAGCGGGAGCCGCTGGCCACGGCGTTCGCCCGCGGCGCGTTCGAGTACCAGGGCCAGAAGTGCTCGGCGGCGTCCCGCGCCTACGTGCCGCGGTCGATCTGGGAATCCGGGCTGCGCGAGGAGCTAGCCGACCTGGCGCGGCAGATCAGCTTCGGCGACGTCACCGACTTCTCGCACTTCGGTGGGGCGGTGATCGACGCGCGCGCGTTCGCCAAGCACCGCGCCGCGCTGGACCGGGCGGCGAACACCGCCTCGCTCGAGGTGCTGGCAGGCGGCGGCTACGACGACTCGACCGGCTACTTCGTGGAGCCGACCGTGCTGGTCGGCACCGACCCGGCGGACGAGGCGTTCACCACCGAGTACTTCGGACCGATCATCGCGGTGCACGTCTACGACGACGCCCGCTACTCGGAGATCCTGGACGTGGTGGACGGCTCCAGCCCGTACGCGCTGACCGGCGCGGTCTTCGCCACCGACCGCTCGGCGATCGACGAGGCGCACCGCAAGCTGCGCCATGCCGCCGGGAACTTCTACGTCAACGACAAGCCCACCGGCTCGATCGTGTCCCGGCAGCCCTTCGGCGGCAGCCGCGCGTCCGGCACCAACGACAAGGCGGGTTCGCTGTTCAACATCCAGCGCTGGACCAGCCCGCGGGCGATCAAGGAGACGTTCGTGGCACCGACCCGGCACACCTACCCGCACATGGGCTGACCCCGCTTCCCGCCGCACTAGAGGAGATCCGATGCTGCGCACGGCATTGCTGGCGGCGGCGCGGGAGCCCCGCGTCCGCCACCTGGTCGAGGCCAACCCGCTCACCCGCCCCGTCGTCGACCGCTACATCGCCGGAACGACCGCCCAGGACGCGGTCCGCACCACGCGCGCGCTGGCCGATCATGGCCTGCACGTCACCCTGGACCACCTCGGGGAGGACACCACCGACGCGGACAAGGCGGCCGCGACGGTGGCGGCGTACCGGACGGTGCTGGACTCGCTCGGCTCGGCCGGGCTCGCCGATCGAGCCGAAGTTTCGGTGAAGCTGTCCGCGGTGGGCCAGTTCCTGCCCGGTGACGGGGCGAAGATCGCGCTGGCGAACGCGCAGCGGATCTGCGAGGCGGCCGCGGCGGTGGGCACCACGGTCACCTTGGACATGGAGGACCACACCACCACGGATTCCACTTTGGACATCTTGCGGGATCTGCGGGTGGACTTCCCATCGGCGGGAGCGGTGCTGCAGGCGTACCTGCGCCGCACCGAGCAGGACTGCCGGGACCTGGCGTCGGCGGGCTCACGAGTGCGGCTGTGCAAGGGCGCCTACGCCGAGCCGGAGTCCGTTGCCTTCCCGGACAAGTCCGAAGTGGACCGTTCTTACGTGCGGTGCTTGAAGACGCTGATGAACGGCGAGGGCTACCCGATGGTCGCCACGCACGACCCGCGGATGGTGGCGATCGCCGACGACCTGGCGCAACGGGCCGGGCGGTCACCGGAAAGCTTCGAGTTCCAGATGCTGTACGGGATCCGCCCGGCCGAGCAGGAACGACTCGCCGCGGAGGGCAAGCGGCTGCGGGTCTACCTCGCCTACGGCGACGAGTGGTACGGGTATTTCATGCGCCGGCTGGCCGAGCGCCCCGCGAACATCGCCTTCTTCGCCCGATCGCTGCTCGGGAGGGGCTGAGCGGTACCGGCGCGCTCACGCCGCAGGTACGGGCGGCTGCGGGTAGGGCTGGTGGCAGACGGCCTGGTTGATCGCGTCGGCGGCGTCGTAGATGATCGGGACCGCCCGTTCGCCCAGCATGAAGACGTTCAGCGACATCGACACCTGTTGCCTGCCGTCGGCCGTGGAGAACGCATAACTGCTGTAGCCGGGGATCGAGCCGGTGTGGCCCCACAACGTGACACCGCAGGTCAGCTCGATGTTCTCCAGACCGAGTCCGTAGTCGGGAAAGACCGGGTCGCCACCGGGCACGGCCCGCAGCATCTCGTCGACCAGCGGACGCGGCAGCAGCTCGCCGCGGAACAGCGTGCGGTAGAAGCGGTTCATGTCCGCTGCACTGGAGACCATCCCGTACGACGCCCACGCGAACGACGGATCGAGCTCGGTCAACGGGTACCTCGTCGGATCGCCGGTCTGCTCGGGCAGCACGTGGTGACCGGTCGCGTGCGGCCCGTTGATCAGCGGGTAGTGCACCGGCAGGTAGCTCTGCCGCATCCCGGCTGGACCGAGGACGCGATGTTGGAACACCGCGCTCAACGGCTCGCCGGTGAGCTCCTCGACGATCATGTCGAGCACGATGTAGTTGGTGTTGCTGTAACTCCACTGCTGCCCGGGTTCGGCGACCGGCCCGTGCGCGACGGCCAGGTCCACGAGCTGGCGAGGTGCGAAGGGCCGGTGCACGTAATCATCGGGAAATCGGAACTCCGGCGCCTGCGCGTAATCGAAGAGCCCACTGGTGTGCTGCAGCAGGTTCCGCACGGTGATCCGCTCGTCCCCCGGAACCACGTCCGGCAGCACTTCGGCCAGCGGCTGGTCGAGACCGAGGCGGTTTTCGTGCACCAGTTGCAGCACGATCGTCGCCGTGACGCTCTTGGTGAGGCTGGCGACCCGCCACCGCCCCCGCTGCGGCACCGGCGCACCGGTCCGCAGGTCGGCGACACCGCTGCGCAACACGGTTTCCGAACCCGGCTCGGAGTGCCGGTACAGCACACCCGGCACACCTTGCTCGACCATGCGGTCCAGCGCGTCCTGCACCTGCGGCTCGGCGGGCGCCGCCGCCACCTGCCCCGGTGCGCACAGCAGCACCAGGGCCGTGGCGACGAGACTCCACGTTCGCTTCGCCATCCGCCCTCCTCGATCAAGGAGGAGGCTACTCGCGCGACCCCGCCGCAGACGATCTTGCTGTTCGCTGCACGCCCGCCTGCCATGCGTCCGGCCGCCCCACCGCCGGCCAGGACGACGCAGATCGTTTCCGCGATTTGGCCGGTCGGCGCACCAGGCGCGGCGAGTGGGCCCGGCTCAGCCCGGTTCGGAATCAGCCCGTTCGGTCCCCTCCGCGCTGACGTCCACGCGCACCCGGGAAATCCGCAAGCCTTCCATGGCCAGAACGGTGAACTCGTGCCCCAATGCGCGCACGGATTCACCGGCGGCGGGAATGCGGCCGAACCGCCCGAGGACGAATCCGGCCAACGTGTCGTACGGCCCCTCCGGCAGCACGACACCGGTCTTGTCCTCAACGTCGTTGCGGTGCAGCATCCCGTCGAGCTCGAAGACACCGGCAGCGGACGTGGTCGCCGCGCGCCCACCGGGGTCGTACTCGTCCCAGATCTCCCCGACGATCTCCTCGCCGAGATCTTCGACGCTGACGATGCCATCGGTGCCGCCGTACTCGTCGGCGACGACGGCCAAGTGGCTGCCGTCGCGGCCGCGCATCCGGGTCAGCGCGGCCAGCACCGGCTTGGTTCCCGGCATGACGGCGATCGGGCGTGCCAGCCCGCCGACCGTGCTCGCGCCGCGGCGGCCGCGGGTCGCGGTGTACAGATCGCGGATGTGCACGAACCCGACCACGTCGTCGGGCGATGCTTCCCGCATCACCGGGTAGCGCGAGTGCGGTTTTCCCGCGACCTCTTCGGCCGCCTCCCGCGGTGACATCGCGGCGTCCAGGAAGTGCACCTCGGTGCGGGGAACCATGACTTCGCTGAGCACCCGATCACCTGCCTCGAACGCGTCGATGATCAGCCGGCGCTCCTCCACGGTGAGCTGATCGCTGGCGCGGACCATGTCGCGCAGCTCCTGCTCGCTCACCGAGCCTTCCGCCTCCCGCGGGCTCAGCCCCATCAGCCGCACCACGGCGTTCGTCGACTTCGACAGCAACCAGATGACCGGACGGCAAGCTGTCGCCACCGCGTCGAGCACTCCGGCCGCCGCGAGCGACACCGCCTCGGGCTTCTGCAACGCGAGCCGCTTCGGCGCCAACTCGCCGAACACGAGCGAGAGGTACGAGACGAACACCGTCACCGCGATCAACGACACCGTGGCCGACAGCCCCGCGGGCAGTCCCCAACCGGACAGCGCGGGTTCCAGCCGCACGGCGATCGTCGCCCCGCCATAGCTGGAGGCGAAGAACCCGGTGAAGGTGACGCCGATCTGCACGGCGGACAGGAACCGGTTCGGATCGGCTTTCAGCCGTGCCACGCCCCTACCGCGCCGTCCGGCTTCGGCGAGCCGGTGGACCTGGGCGTCCCGGAGCGAGACCAGCGCGATCTCCGCAGCGGCGAAGAAGCCGCCGAGCAGGACGAACAGCAGAACCAACGCCAGGTTCGCCGCGACGCCATCCATCCCGCAATCGTGACCGCCGAATCCCCGGACCACCAGCGGGCGGCGCGTCCACCGCCGCCGCGAGGAGAATCATCGGGGCGATCACACCAGCCAGCACC
>NZ_JAFRFW010000568.1:0-10792 GCF_017434145.1 Saccharopolyspora sp.
CAGCTCGCCCAGGCGGAGCATGAGCCTGCCGCGGAACGGGCTGGGCGCCGCCCGCAGATCCGCGGTCGCGGCCGCGCCGATCAGCAGCGCCAGCGGTGCCGCGACCGGGGCCATGATGCCGTACACGTTGGGCAGCAGGACCACTTGCACGATCATGCTGACGACCAGCAGTGCGAAGGCGGCCGCCAGGCTGATCGGAATCCAGCGGCCCGCGCGCACGATCCGCGCCACGAGGATGCCCAGCGCGAATTCGAGCAACCGGGTGGGCGGGAAGAGGTAGATCGACCACCACTGCGACGCGGATGCCGGCAGGCCCGGGTAAGTGGGGGTGTCGGGCAGCACCGCCAGCACGATGAACGGAAGTGCGGCGATCACCAGCAGCAATCCGGTGGTCGAGCACCACAGCCGGTGCTCCGGGATCCGCTTGAGCAGGCCGAGCAGCCACGGGAACAGCAGGTAGAAGAACAGCTCGCAGCACAGCGACCAGCTGGGCTGGTTGATCGCGGTTAGCAGCACCGGGTCCGGTGCCCACACGTTCAGCAGGAAGAGGTTCGGCACCACCTGCATCGCGGTGAACGCCGTTCCGGACAGCACCGCGAGCGCGATCCCGGCGAGCCAGGTGACCAGGTGGTTGGGGTAGATCTTCACCAGCCGCCGCCGCCAGAACGCGAGCACGCCGTCGTCGCCGGTGGCCGACCAGGTGAGCACGAAGCCGCTGAGCACGAAGAAGAAGCCGACCCCGGTGAAGGCTCCGCCGATGCCGATCCGCTGGAGCACGGCGTTCGTGCCCGGGTCCGCGAAGAAGCTCTGGTAGAAGGCGTGGTGCACGAACACGAGGAACGCCGCCACGAAGCGCATTCCGGTCAGCGACGGGAGCCGGGCGAATCCGGTGCCGCCCGCTTCCGCGGCCGCTGCGGTGGTGGTCGGAGGTGTGCGGTTCATTTGCCGAGCAGCTCCCGCCGTTCGTCGTCTCCCAGGATGTCGATCCGACCGAGGCGCACCTGCGGGTCGCGCGCGACCGCTTCGAGGACCCGGACGAGCCGCTGCACCAGGCGCTGCACGCTGGAACGCTCGAACAGGTCGGCGTTGTACTCCACGGTTCCGCTCAGCCCCTCCGGATCGGTGTCGCCGGAACCTCCGAGGAACTCGAAGGCGAGGTCGAAACGGGAGCGGCCGATGTGCACGGGACGCCGCGCGGGCGTGGTCCCGGCCAGTCGCGGCTGCTCGGAGGTGGTGTCGTCCAGCTCCAGGAGGATCTGGAACAGCGGGTGCCTGGCCGGATGCCGCGGCGGGTTCAGCGCGCTCACCAGCCGACCGAACGGCATGTCCTGGTGCGCGAACGCCTCGAGGTCGTCGTCCCGCACGCGGTCCAGCAGTTCCGCGAACGCGGGATTGCCCGAGGTGTCGCCGCGCAGGACGAGCGTGTTCGCGAAGAAGCCGACGGTGTCTTCCAGCGCCGCACCGTCACGCCCGGCGACCACCGTCCCGACCGGGACGTCGGTTCCGACGCCGAGCCTGGTCAGCAGCGCGATCAGCGCGGCGTGCAGCACCATGAACGTCGTGGCGCGGTGCTCGGTGGCGATCTCGCGGATCCGGCTGCGGGTCTCGGCGCCGACCTCGATGGTGACGATGCCGCCGAGGTGGCTGGGAATCGCGGGACGGTCCCGGTCGGTGGGCAGTTCGAGCTGTTCGGGCAGACCGCGCGATTTCCCGGTCCACCAGGCCGTGCGGCGGGCCAGCACGCTGTCCGAAGAGGACTCGGCGCCGAGGAACTCCCGCTGCCAGACGGCGAAATCGCCGTATTGCACCGGAAGTGGCGACCATTCCGGTGGCCGCCCCGCTGCGCGCGCCGCGTAAGCGGTGGCCAGATCGCGCACGAGCGGGCCGAAGGACCACCCGTCGGACGCGATGTGGTGCGTCACCAGCAGCAGCACCTGCTCATCGGTGCCGGTGGAGTACACGGCGGCTCGGAACGGGGGATCGTTGACCAGGTCGAATTCCTCGGCGGCCGCGGCGCTGAGCAGCGCGTCGAGTTCGTCCGGTGCGCAGTGCACGAGTTCCGGGACGGGGGCCGCCGCCTCCGCGTCCAGAACGACTTGCCGCGGCACGCCGTCGTCGTCCGGGAAAACGGTGCGCAAGCTTTCGTGCCGCTGCACGACGTCGCGCAGCGCCTCCGCGAGAACGGGAACCCGCAGTTCGCCGGACAACTCCAGCGCGTGCGGCAGGTTGTAGAGCGCGCTGCTGCCGTCCAGGCGGCTCAGGAACCACAGCTGTTCCTGATTGGCGGAGAGCGGAACCCGATCCGGTCGCGGGCCCACGGGCAGCGGCGGCCGGTGTTCCCCTGCGGAGGTGTCGAGTTCCCGGGCGAGCTCGGCCACGGTCCGCTGCTCGAACAGCAGCCCCATGTCCAGTCGTGCGCCGAGATCGCTGCGCACCCGGTTGACGATGCGCACCGCGGCCAGCGAGTGACCTCCGAGGGACAGGAAGTCGTCGTCGGTGCCGACGGCGGAGACCCGCAGCGTCTCGGCGAAGATGCGGCACAGCGCGCTCTCGCGCGAATCGCGGGCAGCGGCCCGGCCGGATCGGAATTCCGGTTCCGGCAGCGCACGCCGATCGAGCTTGCCGCTGGCGGTGACCGGAAAGCTCTCGAGCGCTACCACCACGTCCGGGACCACCTGCGCGGGCAGGGTCGCGCGAGCGTGCTCGCGGACGTCGTCGGTGTCCACTTCGGACTCGGCCAGCACGTAGCCGACGAGCCGATCCCCGTGCTCGGCCGCCGTCGCCCGGCCGACCGCCGGGTGCCGTTCCAGCACCGCGGCGATCTCGCCGATCTCGATGCGCACTCCGCGGATCTCGAGCTGGTCGTCGAGGCGTCCCAGGTGCTCCAGGGCACCGTCCGGCCGCTGGCGGACGAGATCACCGGTCCGGTACATGCGGGAACCCGGCGGCCCGCCGATTTCGGCGACGAAGCGCTCCGCCGTCAGCGCTGCCCGTCCGCGGTAACCGCGCGCCAATCCGCTTCCGGCGATGTACAGCTCACCGGTCTCCCCGGGCCGGACCGGGTGCAGTCGCTGATCCAGCACGTGCGTCCGGGTGCCGCTGATGGGCGTGCCGATGGGGGCGTCCGCACCGCTGCATTCCGACCACAGGCTGTCGCCGCTGATTTCGGAGGCGCCGTAGAGGTTGATCAGCCGTGCTCCCGGGAACGTCTCCGCGAACGCCGCGGCGAGCGCGGGCGTGAGCTGCTCACCGCTGCTGATCCAGAACCGGCACGGGTCCAGGGATGCCACCTCCGGGTGCCGGACGAGCTCGTTCAACGCGCTCGGCACCGCGGTCAGCCGTTCGATCCCGTGCTGCCGGACCCGTTCGGGCAGTTCGACCAGCGAGGTCTCCTCCGCGATCACCAGCGTGCCGCCGGTGACGAGCGTGCCGAGGATTTCGGTGGTGCCGTCGATGAAGCCGAGCGAGGTCTTGCCCAAGACCGCTCTTCCCCGCTGCTCGGGGAATTCCGCCGCGAACCACAGCAGCCTGTTCACCAGGCCCTCGTGCAGCCCGGTGACACCTTTCGGCGCACCGGTGGAGCCGGACGTGTAGACGACGTAGGCGGGGTGCCCGGGTAGCAGCGGAGCGGTCCGGTCGGTATCAGCGGGATTCGTGCGCGGGTACCCGCCGGTGGCCGAAGGATCGACGACGGGTACCGAGACCTCGGGTGGCGGGGTGGCGCGATCGCACACGACGAGGCTCGGTGCGGCGTCGGTGATCACGTAGCGGTTCCGCTCGGGCGGGTTTTCCGGATCCACCGGCAGGTACGCCGCGCCCGCCTTGAGCACGCCGAGCATCGCCACGACCGTTCCGGCTCCGCGCGGCAGCGCGAGCGCCACCACGTCGTCGGGCCCGACACCGCGCTCGATCAGCAGATGCGCGAAGCGGTTGGCGCGTTCGTTCAGCTCCGCGTACGACAACCGCGCCGCGGCGGAGATCACGGCGACGGCCTGCGGTGTGGTCGCCGCCTGCCGCTCGAACAGGATCGGCGTCGGCTCGCCGTCCGCGCGTTCGGTCACTGTCGCTCCTCGCTGCTCGCCTGGTGGGTTCACTCCGCGCGGTAAGCGTCGGCTTCGACCTCGATGAGCAGCTCCGGCAGTACCAGCCGCTCGACCTGGACGATCGTGCTCGCCGGTAGCACGTCGGCGAAGAACTCCCGGTGCACGGCCCCGATCCGGTCGAAGTGGGCCATGTCGGTGGCGAACAGCCGGGTCCGGACGACGTCCGCCGTCGAGGCGCCCGCCTGGCGCAGGGTCTCGGCGATGCGGCCGAGGGCTTCCCGCGTCTGCGCGGTGATGTCCGATCCGCCCACCGGTCCGTCGGGGCCTGCCGCGGTGCTGCCCGCGACCGAGATCCACGGCCCGACCCGCACCGCGCGGGAATAGCCGAAGCGGTCCTCGAGAGCGCTGCCACCGGAGACGCGCTGGTAGGTCGTCATGGAGGGTCTTCCCTTCTGCTGGTGACCGATGGTCAGGAGTCGTTCGGGTCCGGGGCCGTTTCGCTGCGGACGGCTTCCTCGGGCATCGCGGCGACCGCGGCGACGACGGCTTCCTCTACCGCGTCGGCGAGTGCCGCGATGGTGCGGTGCTCGAAGAGGGTGCGGGTGGGCAGGTCGATGGCGAAGGCGTCCCGGATGCGGGAGGCGATCTGGGTGACCAGCAGGGAATGGCCGCCGAGTTCGAAGAAGTCGTCGTGGACGCCGATGTCGTCCAGCCCGAGAACGCCGCACCAGAGCTGGGCGAGGATCTCCTCGTGGCTGCTGCGGGGCGGGGTGTACTCGCTGGACAACTCGGGCCTGCGCAGGACCGGTTCGGGCAGTGCGGCCCGGTCGACCTTGCCGTTGCGGGTCAGCGGGAGGGCCTGCAGCAGCTGCAGCGTCGCCGGGACCATGTAGTCGGACAGCTTGCTGCGCAGGAACTTGCGCACGTCGTCGGCGGTGGTGCTGGACCCGGCGGCGGGTACGGCGTAGCCGGCGAGCACCGTTTGCCCGCCCGCCGCTTCCACGACCTTCACCGCGGCCGCCCCGACCCCTGGAGCCGCGGTCAGCGCGGCCTCGACCTCGCCGGGTTCGACGCGGTAGCCGCGGATCTTGACCTGGTCGTCGGTGCGGCCGATGAAGTCCAAGGTGCCGTCCGGTTGCCAGCGCGCTCGGTCGCCGGTGCGGTACATGCGGGTGCCGGGGGCATCGGCGTAGGGGTCGGCGACGAAGCGTTCGGCGGTCAGGTCCGGTCTGGCCACGTAACCGCGCGCCAGCGCCGGGCTGGACACGTACAGCTCGCCGGGAACCCCGATGGGAGCGGGGTTCAGGAAGTCGTCCAGCACGTACGCGGAGACGTTCGAGACCGGCCGTCCGATCGACGGCAGCTCCGGCCACTGCGCCGAATCACCGGAGAGCACGGTCGCGGAGACCTTGTAGGTTTCGCACGAGCCGTACTGGTTCTCGACCACGGCGTCCGGGCCGAGCGCGGAGACGAAGTCGCGGACCGCGCCGGACAACCGCAGCGCCTCGCCCGCCATGATCATCTCGTCCAGCACGAGCGGCTGGCGGTCCGCGCTGCCCGGCCGGTGCGCCAGCGCCAGTTCCTCCAGCTGGGCAGGCGGCAGGTAGGCGCGCTGCACGCCGGTGTCCGCGAGCACCCGCAGCACCCGGTCGGCATCGCCCCGTTCCTCCTCGGTCGGCACGACCAGAGTGCCGCCTCCGATCACGGTCACGAAGAATTCCTGCAACGACACGTCGAAACCGGTCGTGGCCAATTGCGCGCACACCCGGGGGCGCGGGTCGAGCGCGAGTTGCCAGCCGACGAAATGCTCGATGGTGCGCGCGGTGAGCGTGATGCCTTTGGGCTCTCCGGTGGATCCGGAGGTGTAGACGATGTCGGCGCTGGTGTGAGGGTGGTGGGTGCGGGGGGGTGGTGGGGGGGGTTGGTCGGTGGGTGCGTTGGTGGTGGTGTGAATCGTGGTGGTGGGCGGCGTGAGCTGTTCGATTCGTTGCTGGTGCGCGGGGTGCGTGAGCACGAGCGGGGGGTTGGTTTGGTGGAGGATGTGGTGGAGCCGGTCGTCGGGCTGGTGCGGGTCGAGGGGGAGGTAGGTGGTTTTGGTTTTGAGGGTGGCCAGCAGGAGGGTGAACAGTTCGGGCCCGGGTGCGGTGCAGATGCCGATGGGGGTTTCGGGCCGGGTGCTGTGCTGCTTGAGGTGGTGGGCCCATTGGTTGGCGGCTCGGTCGAGTTCGGCGTAGGTGAGCTGGGTGGTGCCGGTGCGCAGCGCGATGGCGTCGGGTGTCGCCGCCACCTGGTGCTCGACCATGCTCGCGAGATCCCGCCCGACGGGTAGCTCGAACCCGTTCTGCCGGTTGAACGCGGCCAGCAGGGTGTGCCGTTGCTCGGTGCCGAGCATCGGAATCCGCGACAACCGGCACTCGGGGTCTTCGGCGATGTGGTTCAGCACGTTGCGGAAGTGCTCGAGGAAGCGCCGCGCGGTGGACTCGTCGAACAGGTCGACGCTGAATCCGAGGAACCCGCGCATTTCGTCCGGATATTCGTCGACCAGCAATTCCAGGTCGAAGCGCGTGCTGGCGGGCTCGGTCGCCACCTGTTCGACGGCGAGTTCCGCCGGGGCCTCGAATTCCAGCGAGTTGTCGAACACGAAGCACACCTGGAACAGGGGGTTGCGCGCCAGATCGCGAACGGGGGCGAGGTCCTCGACGATCCGCTCGAACGGCACGTCGTCGTTGCTGAAGGCGCCCAGCGCGCTGGTCCGGACCCGGGCCAGCACCTCGGTGAACGCCGGGTCGCCCGACCAGGAGACCCGCAACGGGATCGTGTTGACCAGGAAGCCGATCAATCCTTCGAGCTCGGGCCGGGAGCGGCCGGCCACCGGCGATCCGGTGACGATGTCCGTGCTCGCCGCGTTGCGCGCCAGGACCACGTCGAGCGCGGCCTGCAGCACCATGAACATCGTGGCGCTGTGCTGCCGGGCGACGTCGCGGAGCCGGTGCGTCAGCTCCCGGTCGAAGCTGAAGTGCACCCGCTGGCCGCGACCGGTCAGCGCCGCCGGCCGGTCGTGATCGGTCGGCAGCTCGAGCGCGAAATCGGCGCCGTCCAGCTCCTCGCGCCAGAACCGCAGTTGCTGCTGGGCCTGCTCGCCCTCCAGCCAACGCCGCTGCCAGTCGGCGTAGTCGGCGTAATCCACCGGCAGCTGCGGGAGCCGGGGCTGCGCGCCGGCGCGGAACGCCTCGTACGCGGCGGTGAACTCCTGCCACAGCACCCGCATCGACCAGCCGTCCACCGCGATGTGGTGGAAATTGATCATCAGCAGGTGGTCGTCGGTGCGCACGCGGAACAGCCGTGCCCGCAGCAGCGGGCCGGTGCCGAGGTCGAAGCCCGCGGCCGCGTCCTGCTCGACGAACCGCTTCGCGGCGGCCTCGGCTTCTGCCGGGCTCAGGTGGGACAGGTCCGCGACCGGGACCGGCAGCTCTCCGGCGGGTCGCGGGTGCTGCCGGGGACTGCCGTGCTCGTCGCGGAACGTCGCGCGCAATGCGTCGTGCCGGTGCCAGATCAGCTCCAGCGCCCGGGTCAGCGCGGTGGTGTCCAGGGCGCCGGTGATGTGCCAGAGGTTCTCCACGGCGTACATCGGGGTTCCGGGCGTGAGCTGCTCGATCAGCCAGATGCGCTGCTGCGCGAACGACAGGTCGGGTTCCTCGCCGCGGCGGCGGGGAATCGGCGGGAGTTCGTCGCGCGACGCGGAGTCGACCAGCGGGCTCAGCGCCGCGACGGTGCGGTGCTCGAACAGGGTGCGGGTGGGCAGGTCGACGGCGAACGCGGTCCGGATGCGGGAGATGACCTGGGTGACCAGCAGGGAGTGGCCGCCTAGTTCGAAGAAGTCGTCGTGGATGCCGATTTCGTCCAGGCCGAGCACGGTGCACCAGATGTGGCAGAGGATCTGTTCGTGGCTGGTGCGCGCGGGTTCGTACTCGCTGGACAGCTCCGGGCGGGACAGCTCCGGCGCAGGCAGCGCCCGCCGGTCCACCTTCCCGTTCCGGTTCAGCGGCATGTCCTCGACAACGGTCATGGCGGCCGGGATCATGTGGTCCGGCAGCTTCTCCGCGAGGAATTCCCGGATCCGCCGCACGGACGGCGCCGGGGCGGACAGCGCGACGTATCCGGACAGGACCTCCACCCCGCCGGTGCCCTCGACGACCGTCACGGCCGCTGATGCCACACCGGGGCACGCGGCCAAGGTCGCCTCCACCTCGCCGAGTTCGACGCGGTAGCCGCGGATCTTGACCTGGTCGTCGGTGCGGCCGAGGAATTCGAGCGCGCCGTCGGCCCGGCGGCGCGCTCGGTCGCCGGTCCGGTACATGCGGGTGCCGGGAACGGCGGCGTAGGGGTCGGCGACGAAGCGTTCGGCGGTCAGGTCCGCTCTGGCCACGTAACCGCGCGCCAGACCTGGCCCGGCTACGTAGATCTCGCCGGGCACTCCGGCCGGAACCGGGTTCAAGAACTCGTCGAGGACGTAGACCGGCACGTTCGTGATGGCGCGGCCGATCGACGGCGCCTCCGGCCAGTGCTCCCGCTGCCCGGACAGCAGCGCGGCGGTCGCCTCGTGCGTTTCCGAGGGACCGTACTGGTTCTCCAGCACCGCGCCGGGGGCGAGCGAGTGCACGAACTCGCGCACCGCGCCGGTGAGCCGCAGCGCATCCCCGGATACCAGGACCTCGCTCAGCGCGAGCTCGACCGGCCGCCGCCACCAGGCGTACGCGAGCTGGGTCAGCAACGCGGGGCCCAGGTAGAGCCGCTCCACCTGCTGTTCGGCCAGCAGCCGCAGCAGCGCGTCGGGGTCCTGCCGCTGCTGCTCATCGGCCACCACGAGGGTTCCTCCGCTGAGCCAGGTCACGAAGATCTCCAGCAGGGACACGTCGAACCCGATCGAGGAGAGCTGCGCGCCGGTTCGCCGTCCCCCGCCCCGGCCGAGCTGGAATTCGGCCGGATTCCGAATGGTGGCTTCGGTGAGCGTGATGCCTTTTGGCCGTCCGGTGGATCCGGAGGTGTAGACGATGTAGGTGCTGGTGTGCGGGTGGCGGGTGCGGGGCGGTTTCGTGGATTCGTGCGCGGGCGGGTCGGTGCGGGTTTGGATGGTGGTGCCGGACGGGGCGAGTGCGCGGATTCGTCGGTAGTGGGTCGGATCGGTGAGTACGAGCGGGGGGTTTGTCTGGTGGAGGATGTGGTGGATTCGCTCGTCGGGTTGGTGCGGGTCGACGGGGAGGTAGGTGGTGTTGGTCTTGAGGGTGGCGAGCAGGAGGGCGAACAGCTGGGCGTCGGGGCTCGCGCAGATGGCGATGGGGTTTTCGGGCTGAGCGTGGTGATTGAGGTGGTGCGCCCACCGGTTGGCGGTGCGGTCGAGTTGGGCGTAGGTGAGTCGGGTGGTGCTGGTGCGGAGCGCGACGGCGTCGGGCGTCGCCGCCACCTGACGCTCCACGAGATCGACCAGCTGTTCCGCTTCCGCGGGAAAAGACATGCTCACCTGCTCTCCGATCGAACCGACGGGCCGCTCATTCCGCCGCGGCGGAGTCGTCCATGGCGTTGATCAGGCTCTTCGGGCGCTGATCGGTCCAGTGCTCGCTGACGTAGGCCAGGCAGGTTTCGCGGGACGCCTCGGAATGCGCCACGGACCAGCCCTCGGGAACGTCCGCGAACGCCGGCCACAGCGAGTGCTGGCCCTCGTCGTTGGTCAGCACGAAGAACGTGCCGTCCGGGTCGTCGAACGGATTCATCCGTATTCCTTTCCGGTGTTTCCGGGGATCGGTGTTCTTTTGCTCGCGGGATCAGCGGGACGGGCGCCGAACGAGCGCGTCCAGCGCCGGACCGATTTCGGCGAGGTGCTCGGGGTGCATGATGTGCAGGTGCTCGCAGTCGATCTCGTGGCATTCGATGCGCCCGGTGACGAACGGTTTCCAGTCCGCTGAGCTCCAGCCGAACGCGCGCTGGTCGCGCATCGCGGCGAAGAAGGTCATGTCGCCGTCGAACGGAACGGGTTCGAAGTCGCGGGCGATTTCGGCGTTGGCCAGCATCACCCGGTGCACCGCGCGTTGCTCGTCCTGGTCGAATTCGAACCCGACACCGGACTGGTCCCGCAGCACGCCCGCGATGTCCGAGTTCTGCCGCAGCAGCTCCAGATCGACCCGGGCGGTGAGCTCCGGCGGGTAGCAGTCCAGCATCGCCAGCACCGCGACGTCCTGCCCGTCCTGCCGCAGCCTCGCCGCCATCTGATGTGCGAGCAGACCGCCGAACGACCAGCCCACCAGGTGGTACGGCCCCTCCGGTTGCACCGAGCGGATCCGGCGGAGGTAATGCGAGACCAGCTCGGCGAGACCCGGGACCTCGCCGTCGGCGGCCGCTTCGGCGGACAACGCGGGATGCTGCAGGCCGTAGACCGGCACGTCCGGGCCGAGATGCCGCAGCAGGCCGGCGTAGCGCCAGCTCACCCCGGCGGCCGGGTGCACGCAGAACAGCGGTGCCCGGGTACCGGTCGAGCGCAGCGGGAGGAGGGTGCGCAGCCCTTGGCGAGCGCCCGGCCGGTCGATGCGCTCGGACAGCTCGGCGACGGTGGGGGCCGCGAACACCTCCCGGACCGGCACCGCGACGCCCAGCGTCTCGCGGATCCGGTTGCGCAGGCGAGTGATCAGCAGCGAGTGGCCGCCGAGTTCGAAGAAGCCGTCGTCGATACCGACCTCGCCCAGCCCGAGGACTTCGGC
>NZ_JAFRFW010000569.1:0-4665 GCF_017434145.1 Saccharopolyspora sp.
ACTTGATCGCGGTCCAGGACCGGCGGCTGACCGAGGCCGTCGACCAGGCCTCCGGGCGCGTGCTGCGCGACGACCCGGAGACGGCGGGCCTGCTCGCGGAGGCTTCCACGCTGGCCCGGCTCGGCGGCTCGGTCGGCCACGTGGAGCGGCTCGGTCAGGGCTGGATCGGCCCGGAGGCGCTGGCCATCGGGGTGTACTGCGCGTTGGCGCTGCCCAAGGCGGAGCAGTTCACCGCGGCGCTGCGACTGGCGGCGAACCACTCCGGGCACAGCGACACCACCGCCGCGATCACCGGCGCGATCCTCGGCGCCCGGCACGGCACCGCCGCGTTGCCGCGGAACTGGCTGTCCCGGTTGGAACTGGCCGACGTGGTCGAGCGGGTGGGGCACGACGTCGGCGCGTCGTGCTCCGGCGAGAAGTTCAACGAACGCCGCTACCTGGGCCTGGACACCTGAGCAACGCAGGTCCGGCCCCCTCGCGGGAGGCCGGACCGCAGGGCGCTCACCTGCCCATCGGGGTGAAGTCCGTGGCGGCGACGAACTCCGGCCTGCGCTGCTTCGCCGCGAACGGATCGACCAGCGTGTTCTGCACGCTGTTGAACACGACGAAGATGTTCGAGCGCGGGTACGGGGTGATGTTGTTGCCCGACCCGTGCATCGTGTTCGAGTCGAACCACAACGCCGCGCCCGCGGCCCCGGTGAACTGCTCGATCCCGTGCTCGTACCCGAGCCGCCGGATGTCGTCCTCGGCGGGTACGCCGACCTTCTGCTCCTGCAGCGACGACTTGTAGTTGTCGTCCGGCGTCTTTCCCGCGCAGGAAACATAGGTGCGGTGCGCGCCCGGCATCACCATCAACCCGCCGTTGAACGGGAAATTGTCGGTCAGCGCGATCGACAGGCTCACCGCGCGCGGCGCGGGCATGCCGTCCTCGGCGTGCCAGGTCTCGAAATCGGAATGCCAGTAGAAACCGTTTCCGCGGAATCCCGGCATGTAGTTGATCCGGCTCTGGTGCACGTAGACATCGGATCCGAGGATCTGCCGCGCACGATCGAGAATGCGCGGCTGGCGGATCAGTTCCGCCACCATTTCGCTGGTGCGGTGCACTTCGAACAGCGAGCGGACCTCGTTGGATTCCTTCTCCACCACGGTGCGTTCGTCGGCGCGGACGTCCGGGTCGCGGACGAGCCGCTCCAGCTCCTGCCAGTGCTCCTGCACCTCCGCCGGCGAGAGCAGGCCCGGCAGCACGTGGAAGCCCTTGTCCTGGTGCTCGGCCAGTTCGCCGGTGCCCGCAGGCCCGGAATCCACGCCGGGCCAGACCACCGGATCGGTGCGTTCCAGCAGCGCGGACTCGGCTCCGCGCCGGGTCGGATAGCGGTCCTGCGTCCGCACGTCTGCGACGGTCATCAGTTGCGCCTCCTTCGCGAATTCCCGCCGGAGCGGCCGGTGCCGCACGCACCGCCGCCATTTCTCGGTTCCTCGTTCGGTGGCGTTTCCCCGAATGCGGGGCCGCGCACCGCGGCAGGCAACCTGACACTCGCCGGATACCCCTCGGCACTCGGCATTACGCATCCGCGCAGCGGAGTCTTCGAGCCCGGCGGCCGGTGGGATCGATCACGAAGGGCGAAATGCGATCAGCGCCCGAACGCGAAACAGCCCACGAGCCGCCGCAGCGGCCCGTGGGCTGCAAGATTCGCCCGGGGGGTCGGTCAGTCTTCGACGACCAGCGGGTAAACGCCGTTCTCGTCGTGCACTTCGCGCCCGGTCACCGGCGGGTTGAACACGCACACCGTGCGCATGTCCGTCTTCGGCCGCACCTGGTGCTTGTCGTGGTCGTTCAGCATGTAGACGGTGCCCGGCTTGAGCTGGTGCACCTCACCGGTGGCCTTGTCCTCGACCTCGCCTTCGCCCTCGAAGACGAAGACCGCCTCGATGTGGTTGGCGTACCAGAAGTCGTTCACCGTGCCGGCGTACAGCGTGGTCTCGTGCACGGAGAAGCCGACTTTCTGCTTGGCCAGCACGATGCGCTTGCTGCGCCAGTTCTCGGTCTTGATGTCGTCGTCGGTGTCCTCGACGTCTTCGAGACTGCGGACGAACACTGCTTTCCCTCCTTCGGTGGGCCGGCTTCGGGTTTGCCAGCTTCGGTAGTGCGGACGCGAGCGGCCGGCCCGGAGACAGCCGGGCCGGCCGGTGTGCGCTGGATTCAGGCAAACACAGCCTGCACCGAATCCACGATGATTTGAAGCCCCTGTTCGAGTTCATCGTCGGAGACGGTCAGCGGCGGCATGATCTTGATGACCTCGCTCTGCGGCCCGGAGGTCTCCAGGATCATCTTCCGGTCGAACGCGGCCTTCGAGATCTTGCCCGCGGTCTCCGGGTCGTCGAAGCCGAGCCCGCGGGCCAGGCCGCGGCCCTTGGCCTGCGCGCCCTCGTACTTGTCCGCGATCTCGCCGATCACCTGGCCGATCCGCTCGCCCTTGGCGATCGTGCCGCGCTGCAGCGCGTCGTCGCTCCAGTACAGCCGCAGCGCCTCGGACCCCGTCACGAACGCGGGGTTGTTGCCGCGGAAGGTGCCGTTGTGCTCACCGGGCTCCCACACGTCCAGGTCGGACTTGATCAGGGTCAGCGCCAGCGGCATCCCGTAGCCGCCGATGGACTTCGACAGGCACACGATGTCCGGCACGATGCCCGCTTCCTCGAAGCTGAAGAACGGGCCGGTGCGCCCGCAGCCCATCTGCACGTCGTCGATGATCAGCAGCATCCCGTGCTTGTCGCACAGTTCGCGCAGGCCGCGCAGCCACTCCGGGCGGGAGTTGTTGATGCCGCCCTCGCCCTGCAGCGTCTCGACGATGACCGCGGCGGGCTCGTTCAGGCCGGAGCCGCTGTCCTCCAGCAGCCGCTCGAAGTACAGGAAGTCCGGGACCTGGCCCTCGAAGTAGTTGTCGTAGGGCATCGGCGTGGCGTGCACCAGCGGGATGCCCGCGCTGCCGCGCTTCATCGAGTTGCCGGTCACCGACAACGAACCCAGCGTCATGCCGTGGAACGCGTTGGTGAAGCTGATGATCGACTCGCGGCCGGTGATCTTGCGGGCCAGCTTGAGCGCGGACTCCACCGAGTTCGTGCCCGTCGGCCCCGGGAACTGGACCTTGTAGTCCAGCCCGCGCGGCTTGAGCAGCTTCTCGTCGAGCGTCTCCAGGAACTCCCGCTTGGCCACGGTGGCCTGGTCCAGGCCGTGCGTGACCCCGTCGCGCTCCAGGTACTCCAGCATCTTGCGTTTCAGCGCGGGGTTGTTGTGCCCGTAGTTGAGCGCCCCCGCACCGGCGAAGAAGTCCAGGTAGGGGGTGCCGTCCTCGCCGTAGAGCCAGCTGCCGCGGGCCACGTCGAACGTGGTCGGCCAGTTCCTGCTGTAGCTGCGCACCTCGGATTCGAGGCTTGCGAAGATGTCGTTCACGATCCTCCGTTCGGCGCGGCGACCGTTGGCCACCGGCTGTGCAGTAGGTCTTCTCGTCTCCCGGCGGGGAGACCGCCGTTGGTGCGCCGGGAACCTGCGGTTGTGCGATCCGGCACGGCCGCCGGGCTGCTTCGCGATCGCCCCGGCCCGCGCTCACCGCGTGCGCCGATCGGCCCGCTGGACCACGGCGGCCGGGCCGGGCTGATCGGTCTGCCTGTGCTGATCGGTACGCCTCGGCTAATCGGCCGGCCTGGGCGCCGCCGCCGAGTCCGCGGGCACGACGCCCGGAGCCGGGAACGGCCCGATTCGGTAAAGGTCCTCGTCCTCGTGCGCATCGGGGAAAAGGTCCGCGGTGAACAGCTCGCTGCGGGCGAGTTCGGTGCCGCGGTCCCGCGCCAGCGCCGAGAACAACTTGATCGAAGCGGTGTTGTCCGCGGTGATCGTCGTTTCCAGATAGCGCACCCCCCGCGGCACCAGGCGGTCGACGAGGTGCGTGAGCAGTTTGCCCGCGAGGCCGCGCCCGCGCTGGGATGCGTCGACCGCGACCTGCCAGACCATCAGCACGTCCGGCGCGTCCGGCCGCAGGTATCCGGTGATGAAGCCGACCGCTTCGCCGTCCTCCCGCGCCACCACGCTGGTGCCCGCGAAGTCGCGGCACCACATCAGGTAGGCGTAGGACGAGTTCACATCGAGCACTCCCGAATCGCTCGTGATCCGGTAGAGTGCGGGTCCGTCCGCGACGACCGGAATGCCGATCTCCGCATCGGGAGAGTCGCTTCCGCCATTCCGTCCGCCATTCGGTCCGTAGCCGTTATGGCTGGGTTTGTCGCCGGTCATGCTTTGCCAACTTAACAGAACATCGCCTAAGCCGTCAGGTACATGAACGTTTCCTGGCGGCACTACCAGGCGATACCCGATTCTACACGTGATGAGCACGACATGATCGTTGCGCTGCGCATCTCCGCAGTGTTAACGATGTGTCGGAACTAGTGATCGAAATTCCCCAGCGCGGGCGTGACCAGCGAAAACGCCCGCTTCACAAGCTGTTCGCCCGCAGCCCGCGGATTGCATCCGCCGATATTTCGGATAACGCGCGGAATTGCGATCTTCCGCGGCGCCGCGCGCGCGGCCGCGCACGGCAGGCGGCCGCGACCGACCCCGTGCGTCCGGGGCCGCGTGTGCGGCGGCCCCGGACGCACGGCATCCGGCGTCGATCA
>NZ_JAFRFW010000570.1:0-2077 GCF_017434145.1 Saccharopolyspora sp.
CGCCGGCCACGTCGAGCTGCCGCTGCAGGACCGCGATCCGGCCGCGCAGGTCGTCGATCTCGCCCGCCAGGCGGTCCATCGCCCAATCCACCTCGGCTGCCTTGTACCCGCGGGCGACCTGCTGGAACCGCAGCGCCCGCACATCGGCACCTTCCACGTCGGTGGCGGGCAGCCGGGTCGGCGTGGAGCCGGGGGGCAACGCCTCCAACTGCTCACCGCGGCCGAAGACCAGGGTCGCCAGCAGGTAGATCACCGCGGCGACCACGAGCACGACGAGGAGGTAGATCAGCGCACTAGCCACGGCACCGATCGTGGCACGGACGCCCGACGGCCGAGCAGCCAGCTCGCACGCCGCTCATGCCTGCGCGGTCGGCTGCACCGGGACGGACCTGTTCTCCAGCACGCCTTCGATGGCGGAGGTGAACTCGCGCCAGGCGCGCCGCTCGTCGTGCAACGCCTCCGTCCCGGAGTGGGTGAGCCGGTAGGTGCGGCGCTGCCTGCCGCCGACCGTGCTCCAAACGCTGTGCACGTATCCGGTGCGTTCCAGCCTGCGCAACGCCGGGTAGACGGTTCCCGTGGGCAGGTCCAGCGCACCGCCGCTGCGGTGCTGCAACGCCTCGATGATCGCGTAGCCGTGCAACTGCCTGCCGTCGAGCGTGGCCAGCAGCAAGGCATCCAGGTGGCCGCGGAGCGCATCAGCCTTCACGAGTAGTGACTCTACGGTGATTCGGAACCACTGTCATCGGCCGGGCGCAAGGGGCTGTTGGTCCTTTCCCGATTCGACTCGAGGTGAATTGACTCACTAATCATAAGTAGGTGGGCAGCGATCGATCGCCCATCGTGGCCGGTGGACCGCACCGGCAGCCCGTTCGTGGGTGATCACTGCGCCGAATGAGTGGATCGATTCACGACCCTGCTCGATCACCGGGGAAAGCGCCCCACACTTCGGATCACCAGGCACGCCCAGCGGACAGCGTGCCCGCGAGGAGGCAAGGAGCTCGGTGTGCGCGACGACAGCGAACGAAACGCCCCCGGTCCGGCCGACGGCCGCGAGGTCGTCCTGCCCGCACCGCGTCCCAGGCCGGACGCCGCGGGAGCGGACGCGGACCGCAACGGTGCCCGCCCGGACCTCGCCGAACTGCGGGCCCGGATAGCGGAGCTGGTCGAAGCCGTGCACCGGATGCCGGAAACCGGCTTGGAACTCGACGAGGCGTGGTGGCGCATCGACGAGCTCGCCAGGGAGGTCGCGCGCAGGCACCCGAGCGCACCGCAGATGCGATCGCGCTGGCTGCGGCTGGCGCCGCTGCTGCGCGAACTGGACCCGGAGCTGCCCATCGCGCACACCGGCAAGCTCGTCGAAGACGCTTTCTGAGGCCGGTCGCACTCGCGGCCGAGCGCCTCCGGCGGACCGCTACCCTACGGCCACGCGGGCGCCCGACCGCTGGTCACGCCAGCGCCCGCAGCACCTCGGCGGGTGGCCGCGTCCCGGCGATCGAAGCCACCATCTCCAGCACCCGCCGCGTCTCGGCGACCTGGTGCGCGCGGAACACCCGAGCGCCGCCCCACGCGGCGACCGCGGTTGCCGCCAAGGTGCCCTCCAGCCGCTCGGACACCTCGGCACCGAGCGTCTCGCCGACGAAGTCCTTGTTCGACATCGCCATCAGCACCGGCCAGCCGGTGGCGGTCAGCTCGTCCACCCGGCGCACCAGCTCCAGCCCGTGCCAGGTGTTCTTGCCGAAGTCGTGCGTCGGGTCGACCAGCACTCCGGCGGGCGGCACGCCCGCCGCCACCGCGTGCTCGGCGCGCTCGACGAGTTCGCCGACCACCTCGGCGACGACGTCGGTGTAGCGCACCCGGTAGGGATCGGTGCGCGGCGGCAGGCCGCCGGTGTGCGAGCACAC
This sequence comes from Saccharopolyspora sp., assembly GCF_017434145.1. Taxonomy (NCBI): domain Bacteria; kingdom Bacillati; phylum Actinomycetota; class Actinomycetes; order Pseudonocardiales; family Pseudonocardiaceae; genus Saccharopolyspora; species Saccharopolyspora sp. The sequence continues at coordinate 1,902 of NZ_JAFRFW010000570.1, forward strand.
CATGCCGACGCCGAACTCCGCGGCGACCCGCACCAGCTGCGGATCCGCACCGGCCCAGGTGTCGTTGAGCAGGTCCGCGCCCGCCTCGCACACCTGGCGGGCGACCTCGCCGCGCCAGGTGTCGACGCTGATCACCAGGTCGAGCGCGGACACGAGCGCCGCCGTGTCCGGGTGCC
>NZ_JAFRFW010000571.1:0-3210 GCF_017434145.1 Saccharopolyspora sp.
ACAGCGCGAGGCCGTACGCGAACGCCCCGGTGGCCAGCAGCAGCGGCAACGACGGCAGCGCGGCGGTAGCCGACGCGGCCACCGCCGTACCGGCCAGCGTCGCCACCAGCGAGACGTCCACCCCCGCCGCGTCCTCGATGCCGCTGCCCACGGTCATCGCCGCGGTCCCGGAGGCCAGCGCGAACAACACCGACACGATGCGGCTGCGCCGCGACGGCGCTTCCACCGCGAGTTCGTGCACACCGCGCGGCCCGTTCGCGATGAACAGCCCGACGGCCACCAGCAAGATCGTGGCCGCGGCGAGCAGTCCGGCCCGCACGGCGCGGGAGAGTTCCTCCCAGGACATGCCCAGCAGCAGCCCGGCACCACCGAGCACCAACGCCCCGCCCGCGTAGCCGAGCACTTCCCACAGGCCGCCGGCCCGCTGCGGACCGGTTTCGGCGGCCAGTTCGGCCTGCACCGCCTCGGACTGCTGCGCGGTGAGCGTGCCGCGCTCCACGAGACGTTCCAGTGCCCGCCGCTGCTGCGCGGGCAGTTCGCCGGTCATCGCCATTCCTCCGCAGATCGAGATCCGGCGATACCGTCTCATGCGCGGCGCTCGCGCGGCCGCACTCGCGCGGATCAGATCGAAGGCCACCCGAGCACGGGCAGCCCGAGCGCGGAATCCACCGCCAACGCCACGCAGACGATCATCAGGTACGTGTTGGACATGTGGAACAGCCGCATCGGCTTGGTTCGCTCACCCCGCTTGGTCGCGGTGTGCAGCCGGTGCGCCAGCCACAGGAACCAGGCCCCGGACAGCACCGCGAACGCGGCGTAGAGCCACCCGGCCGCCGGAGCCAGCAGCAGCGTCCAGAGCACCATCAACCAGCTGTAGGCCAGGATCTGCCGCGACACGTAGGTCGGCTCGGCGACCACCGGCAGCATCGGGATTCCGGCGCGCTCGTAGTCGGCCTTGTACTTCATCGCCAGCGCCCAGGTGTGCGGCGGCGTCCAGAAGAAGACGATCCCGAACATCACCAGCGCAGGCCAGTCCACCCGCCCGGTCACACCGGCCCAGCCGATCACCACCGGCATGCAGCCCGCGGCGCCGCCCCAGACGATGTTCTGCGCCGTGCGGCGTTTGAGCACCAGCGTGTAGATCAGGACGTAGAACAGGATGGTGGCCACCGCCAGCACCGCGGCCAGCAGGTTCGCGGTGGCCCACAGGAAGCCGAACGATCCGAGCCCGAGCGCGACGCCGAACACCAGCGCGTGCTGGTTCGACACGGTGTGCCGCACCAGCGGGCGCGCCCGGGTGCGCTGCATGACCTGGTCGATGTCCGCGTCGGCGACGCAGTTGAGCGCGTTGGCGCTGCCCGCGGCCAGCGTCCCGCCGACGAGCGTGCACAGCACCAGCCACGGCGACGGGATGCCGCGCTGCGCAAGCAGCATCGCCGGGATGGTGGTGACCAGCAGCAGCTCGATCACTCGCGGTTTGAGCAGGCCGAGGTAGGCCCGAAGCAACTCCCCCGGGTGCCTGGCGTGCCGGGTCGGCGCGGCGGTGGTGGTCACGAGGCAGCACCACCTCGCGGCAGCGCCGCGCTGCCTCCCAACAGCGTCCCCGGCGGTCCCGCACCGGATCTCCGGAAGCGACCGGCCGGGCCTGCGGCGCGACCGCGCGCGGAGGGACTGCCCGAGGCGGGACGCACCGAAGGCATGGGGCTCCTAGTCAGTCGGGGTGGCCGCGGGAACGACGGCGGCCGACCGGCTGAATAGTAGGCGCGCTACACCCCACCGCCGCCGCAGGGTCCCTGGCGCACCGCACTCGCCGACTCGACGACCCGGAGTGCCGGTATCGTGGCGTTGGGTCTTCGGCCGAGGCGGTGCACCGGGACGCCCGGCTGCTGCGGCACCCGGTGTCCGGAACGACCGGGCCTCGGAATGCCGCACCCGGCGCGCGCCGTTGCACGCGACGGGTCCGCCGGAGCACCGACCGAAACAAGACATGCCGCGCGCCGCACCCGGGAATTCCGTTGGGATCCGCAGTGCGCCGCCTGCGACAGGGCCGGTAACGGCGAGATCACCGGGCGTGATCACCGCACCACCGCGAGGCTCTGACGTGCGGGAACCGGTCGGCGGCGGGCGGTCGGCACCGGCTCGGTCGGGGCTTGCCCGTCCGCGGGCCGAACCGGTGATCCTCTCACCCGAGTGAGGGGGCCGCATCAATTCAGACGGGCCGCCGGGTGCCCACCGGGGCACGACTAGGCTGCCCGCTGGACAAGGGATAACTGCGGTCCGAACGGGTCCGGAAGCGACGCGCCGGATCCGTGCACGGACCGCTTCGAGGGAAACTGGAGCTGCGTCCGTGTCCGTCACCGACGATCTTGCCCGCTTGACCACCAAGCGACTGCCCGCAGACTGGACCGAGCTGGACCAGCGCGCCGTGGACACGATCCGGGTGCTGGCCGCCGATGCGGTCGAGAAATGCGGCAGTGGGCACCCGGGTACCGCAATGAGCCTGGCCCCCACCGCGTACGCGCTGTTCCAGCGGGTAATGCGGCACGACCCCGCCGACCCCGACTGGGTCGGCCGCGACCGGTTCGTGCTCTCGGCCGGGCATTCGAGCCTCACGCTGTACTTGCAGTTGTTCCTGTCCGGCTACGGCCTGGAGCTGGACGACATCAAGTCGCTGCGCACGTGGGATTCCAAGACTCCCGGCCACCCGGAGTACTGGCACACTCCCGGCGTCGAGACCACGACCGGCCCGCTGGGCCAGGGCCTGGCCAACGGGGTGGGCATGGCGATCGCGGCCCGCCGCGAGCGGGGCCTGCTGGACCCCGAGGCCGCCCCCGGCGAAAGCCCGTTCGACCACCAGATCTACGTGATCGCCTCCGACGGCGACATCGAGGAAGGCGTGACCTCCGAGGCCTCCTCGCTCGCCGGCACCCAGCAGCTCGGCAACCTCACGGTGATCTACGACGCCAACGAGATCTCCATCGAGGACGACACCAAGATCGCCCTGTCCGAGGACACCGCCAAGCGCTACGAAGCCTACGGCTGGCACGTGATCACCGTCGACGGCGGCGAAGACGTCTCCAGCATCCTCGACGCGCTCGACGCCGCGAAGGGCAAACCGGACCAGCCGACGCTGATCGTGCTGCGCACCGTCATCGGCTACCCCGCCCCGAACAAGATGAACTCCGGCAAGGCGCACGGCGCCGCGCTGGG
>NZ_JAFRFW010000572.1:0-4310 GCF_017434145.1 Saccharopolyspora sp.
CTGACCGATTCGGAACGGCTGGCCGACCCGGAGCGGCTGGCCGACTCGGAACCGCCCGCCGCGCCGCCGCAGACCGATCCCGCCGGGCCGTGGCAAGGCGACGAGCCCGTTTCGCCGCAGCAAGGCGGCAACCCCGTCTCGCCGCGGCAACGCAACAACACCGCGTCGCAGCGGCAAGGCGGCGACCCCGCCCGGCCGCAGCGCAACGACCGTCCCGCCGCGCCGCAGCAAGACGCAGCAACGCCGCCGCAGCCAAGGAGTCCGCGCTGATGACCAACCCGTTCGACGACCCCGACGGAACCTTCTACGCCCTGGTCAACGACGAGGACCAGTACTCGCTGTGGCCCGCCCGCATCGAGATCCCGGCGGGCTGGTCGATCGCGCACGGACCGGCGCCCAGACCCGAATGCCTCGAACACATCGAGGTGCATTGGACCGACATCCGCCCAGCCCGCAACGGCGCGTGAACCAGGACCGGCAGTGCGCTTGAACGACCCGAAGATCGCGGTGTGCGTCGTCTACGTCGCCGCGATGTTCATGAACGGCATGGACGCCACCATCGTCAACGTGGCGTTGCCCGCGATCGGCGACGAGTTCGCCGTGCCGCCGAGCGCGACCAGCGCGATCAACGTGGGCTACCTCGTCAGCCTCGCGGTGTGCATTCCGATGTCCGGGTGGCTGGGGGACCGGTTCGGCACGAAGAAGGTCTTCCTCGGCGCGTTCGGCGCGTTCGTGCTGGCCTCCGCGCTGTGCGGGGCGGCGCAGGACCTCACCCAGCTCACCGCGGCCCGCGTGCTGCAAGGCGCGGGCGGCGGGGTGCTGAGCCCGGTCGCGCTGACCATGCTGTTCCGCGCCTACCCGCCGCAGGAGCGGATCCGGTTGTCCGGCGTGCTCGTGATCCCGACCGCGATCGCGCCCGCGCTCGGGCCGGTGCTCGGCGGGTTGTTCGTGGAGCACTTGACCTGGCGGTGGGGCTTCTTCGTGAACGTGCCGGTCGGGGTGCTGGCGCTGATCTACGGCGCGGTCAAGCTGACCGAGCACGTGGAGTCGGTGCACAAGCGGTTCGACGTGCTCGGGTTCGCGCTGGCCGCGCCGGGCCTGGGGCTGCTGATGTACGCGCTGGACACGGTTTCCGCGCACGGTTTCACCTCGCCGCAATTCCTGGTCTGCGGTGTGGCCGGGCTGGTCTGCCTGCTGGTGCTGGTCCTGGCGCAGCTGCGCACCCGGCAGCCGATGCTGGACGTGCGGCTGTTCGCGGATGCGTCGTTCCGCCGGGCGAGCCTGATCCTGGCGTTCTGCGTGGCCGGGTTCCTCGGCACGCTCTACGGCTTCACGTTGATGTACCAGTCCGGGATGGGTGCTTCGGCTCAGGAGACCGGGCTGGTCACGTTGCCGAAGGCGATCGGGCTGATGCTGGCTTCGCGGGCGGTGACCTGGGCGCACCCGAAGCTGGGGCCGCGGGTGCTGATCGCGCTGGCGATGCTCGGTGCCGCGGTGTCGTTCGCGGCGATGAACCTGGTGACCGGGCCGGTCTCGGCCTCGGTCGTGCAGTTCACCTCGGGTTTCTTCGTCGGGGCCGGTTCGATCGAACTCCAGGTGGTCGCGTTCGCCACGATCAGCGCGACCGCCACCGGCGGGGCTTCCACGTTGTTCAACGTGCAGCGCCAGGTCGGTTCGGCGCTGGGTGTGGCGGTGACCGCCGGGGTGCTGGCGATCGGCGGAGCGGGTGCGCACGGGTCACTGGGCGCATACCATGCCGCGATGCTGGTGTCGGCGGGGTTTGCGCTGGTCGGAGTGCTGATCGCGCTGCGCATCAAGACCCCGTCCGAGCCGCGGTCCGACGCCGTGACCGGAGCCGGTTCGGGCAGCGGCGCGGGCCCGGTGCCCGCTGGCCGCAACTGATCGGCGCCACCCGGATGTGCGGCGAGGCGAGATCTGGCCCACCGGGGGGAGACATCATCGAAATCTGTAGTTAGGCTAGCCTTAACTAATTGATCCTTCTGGGAACGGTGAGGAAGGAACGCCAGGTCAGATGACGACAGCGGACCGAGCCCGACGCGGCGGCCACCCGCGTCCGCCCACCCGCACGCTGGAAGTGCTGCGGACCGCGGACCTGACGCCGTCGATGCGGCGGATCACCCTCGGCGGCGACGAGATCGCCGGGTTCCGGGACGAGCACACCGGCCCGAACATCAAGGTGTTCGTCCCCCAGCGCGGTCAGCGGCGGCCGGTCCTGCCCGTCTTCGACCACGACGCCGGTAGGCACGTCTGGCCCGAGGCGCACGAGCGCCCGACCATGCGCACCTACACGGTCCGCCGCTACGACGAGGCGCGCGGCGAGCTCGACGTCGATTTCGTGATGCACGGCGAGCACGGCGTGGCCTCCTCCTGGGCGCGCGGAGCCGCCCCGGGCGACTACCTCGGCGTGCAGGGCCCCGGCGGCCGGACGCCGCGCGCGGCCGACTGGTACCTGCTGATCGGCGACGAGACCGCGCTGCCAGCCATTTCGGCGATCATCGAGGGGCTGCCGCTGACCGCCAGCGGCGAGGCGTTCCTGGAGGTCTCCGACAGCGCCGAGCAGCAGCACATCGAATGCCCGCCGAACCTCAACCTGAACTGGCTGCACCGCGACGGCGTGCCCGCGGGCCGCTCGACCAAGCTCGGCGATGCCGTCCGCGAGCTGGACATCCCGCCGCAGCGGGACGTTTCCGCGTGGGTCTCCGGTGAATCCGGGGTGGTCCGCGGCATCCGCAGGCACCTGCGCCGGGACCGCGGGCTCGACGCCGCATCGGTGCTGGCGATCGGCTACTGGAAAGCCGGAATGGTGGAAACCGATTACCACGACCAGTACAACCACGACCGCGACTGAACGGTCTGCGGACCACTCCGTGCCCGCGCGCGAAACCCGCCGGGTACCGGCGAAGGGACAACCGTGTCAACGGCTTCGATCCACTTACAAGGCCCGGTCCACGACGTGCTGGGCGTCGGTTTCGGCCCGTCCAACCTGGCGCTGGCCGTCGCGGTCGAGGAGCACAACCGCCGGTGCGCCGAGCAGGAGCAGCTGACCGCAGGCTTCGTGGAACGCCAGGCGCGGTTCGGCTGGCACCGCGGGATGCTCATCGAGGGCACCACGATGCAGGTCTCGTTCCTCAAGGACCTGGTCACGATGCGGGAGCCGGCCAGCGACTTCTCGTTCCTGTCCTACCTGCACGGCAAGGACCGGCTGGTCGACTTCATCAACCACAAGACGATGTTCCCCACCCGCGTCGAATACCACGACTACCTGGAATGGGCCGCGGGCAGGCTCGAGCACCTGGTGCAGTACGACGCCGAAGTCATCGACGTGCGGCCGGTGCAGCAGGGCGAGCTGTTCGAGGTGCTGGTGCGGCACGGTTCCGGGCAGGTCACCGCGCGGCGGGCGCGCAACGTCGTGGTCGCGGTCGGGCTGGAGGCTAACCTGCCGCCCGGCGCGGAACGCGGCGACCGGGTCTGGCACAACCTCGAACTGCTGCACCGCATCGGCGAACTGGAGGGCGCCGATCCGAAGCGGTTCACCATCGTCGGCGCCGGGCAGAGCGCCGCCGAGGTCACCGATTACCTGCACCGCACTTTCACCGGCGCCGAGGTCTGCTCGGTGTTCGGCCGCTACGGGCACACACCTGCCGATGACAGCCCGTTCGCGAACCGGATCTTCGACCCGGAGGCGGTGGACCACTTCTACAGCTCGCCGACCGGGGTGAAGCAGCTGCTGATGGACTACCACCGGAACACGAACTACTCGGTGGTGGACCTGGAGCTGATCGAGCAGCTCTACGCCCGCGTCTACCAGGAGAAGGTGCAGGGCAAGGAACGGCTGCGGATGCTGAACGCCTCGCGCGTCGTGGACGTCGAGGAAGGCGCGGACGGCGTCGCGGTCACCGTGGAGTTCATGCCCACCGGCGAGCGGATGGTGCTGGACTCGGACGTGCTGGTGTACGCGACCGGCTGCCTGCCGGGCGATCCGGGGCGGGCGCTCGGGCGTACTTGGGACGAGTGCCTGCGCGACGCCGAGGGCCAGGTGCAGGTGGACCGCGACTACCGGGTGCGGACTTCGGACGAGGTGCGCGGCGGGATCTACCTGCAAGGCGGGACCGAGCACACGCACGGGATCACTTCGTCGCTGCTGTCCAACGGCGCGGTCCGCGCGGGCGACATCCGCGATTCGATCCTGCGCCACCGCAACGCGCCGCGTTCCGCGCCGCGGCGGGACTACGCCCTGTCCGGCGATCCCTGCTGATCGCTCGCGGAGCTGATCACTTGCGGGGCTGATC
>NZ_JAFRFW010000573.1:0-4780 GCF_017434145.1 Saccharopolyspora sp.
GCCGCCGCCGTCGGTGCCGATCGCCAGCGGCGCCATGCCCAGCGCGACCGCCGCGGCCGCGCCGCCGCTGGAACCTCCCGGCGTGCGCGCGGTGTCCCACGGATTGCGGGTGATGCCGTTCAAGGTGTTGTCGGTGACGCCTTTCCAGGCCAGTTCGGGCGTGGTGGTCTTGCCGACGAACACCGCGTTGTGCTCGCGCAGCCGCGCGACGGTGGGCGCGTCGACGGTCCAGCTCTGCGCGGGCTCGACGGTGCGGGAGCCGCGCAGCGTGGGCCAGTCCTTGGTCAGGAAGATGTCCTTGATCGAGGTGGGCACGCCGTCGAGCGCGCCGTCTGGTTCGCCGCGTGCCCAGCGGGCTTCGGAGGCGCGGGCCTGCTGCAGCGCGCGCTCGCGGTCGACGAGGCAGAAGGCGTTGACGGCCTGGTCGGCTTCGGCGATGCGGGCCAGGGTGGCTTCGGTCGCTTCGACGGGGGACAGCTCGCCGGTGTGGAAGCGGGCGAGTAGCTCGGTGGCGGTCAGATCGGCCGCGGAAACCGGGGTGGCGGTTGTCGCTGATGCCGCTGCTTCGGGGGTCGAGGTCATCGATCGCGCTCCGTTCCGCTGGTCTGGCCGCCGGCATCGCCGGGGCCGCTGACATAACCGCGTTGCTTGTCCACCACGTTGCGCAGCGGGCCACCTGCGGCGTAGCTGCGCAGGTTCTCCCGGAACAGCTGCACGAGTTCCTCGGTCCAGCCGACGGTGTCGCCGGACATGTGCGGTGAGACCAGCACGTTCGGCATCTCCCACAGCGGCGAGTCCTGCGGCAGCGGTTCGGTGTCGAACACGTCGAGCGCGGCGCCACCGAGCCGGCCTGCTTCGAGCGCTTCGACGAGGTCGGGTTGCACGACGAGTTCGCCGCGGCCGACGTTGATCAGCCGCGCGGTGGGTTTGCACCGGGCGAGGGCGTCGGCGTCGATGAGCCCGTGGGTCTGTTCGGTCAGCGGCGCGGCCAGCACCAGGTAGTCGACGTCGCCGAGGGCGAGGTCGGCGGAGGCTTGCACGGTGCCGAAGTCGGGGTCGTCGTCGCGGGCCACGCGGCCCGCTCCGGACACGCGCAGCCCCGCGGCGGAGAGCTGGGTGGCGATGGCGCGGCCGATCGGCCCGGTGCCCACGATCAGCGCGTGCTTGCCCGCGATGCGTTCGGTTTCGCGGTGCCGCCATTGCTTGCGGTCTTGCAGCCGGACGCTGGTGTGCAGGTCTTTGGCGAACGACAGCACCGTGGCCAGCACGTATTCGGCCATCGGCTGGTCGAACACGCCGCGGGAGTTGGTCACCGCGACCGCGGACTCCAGCATCTGCGGGAACAGCAGCCGGTCCACTCCGGCGCTGGCGGCGTGCACCCAGCGCAGCGCGTCGGCGCGGGCGAAGGATTCGGCGACCGCGTCGGAGCGGAAGTCCCAGACGAACAGCACATCGGCGCCCGGCAGGGCGGCGGGCAGTTCGGGTTCGGTGGCGTAGCGGACCGAGGCGATCTGTTCGATCCGGTCCATCACCGGGGGCGGGGTGCCCCCGTGCAGTACGACGACGGTCGGCGGGTGCTGGGTCATGAGCTGCCTTCGGAGTGGGCGGGGAGTGGGCGGCGCGTCGTCGCAGGCCGGGCCGTGCGGTACCGGGGATTGACACGCTAGAAAGCACTCGTAGGATTGTCAACAATCCGCAGGTACCCCGCCGGGCGGCGCCCGGCTGCGGTGGCACGTCTCCGGCCCGATGCAGGGCACGGCGTGGTCCCCATCGGCGGTGAGCCGAGTCAGGTGGGCGCGAGCCGAGACATGCGGAGACCCATGCACTCGCACCCTCACCGAAACGGAATTTCACCGATGCCCAGGTACCTGTCGATCACGCTGGAAAAGCGTGGCGTGTCCTGCGTCGCGGAGCTGCTGGACAAGGACGCACCCCGCACCTGCGAGGCCGTGTGGCAGGCGTTGCCGCAGGCCGGGCCGGTGCACCACGCGAAGTACGCGCGCAACGAGATCTACACGATGGTCCCGCGCTTCGCCGAGCGGGAGCCGGGCCAGGAGAACCCGACGGTCACGCCGATCCCTGGTGACCTGGTGTACTTCTCCTTCGACAGCGGGATGCTCGACCGCGAGTTCAAGCAGGAGAAGGACATCGACGAGCTGCCCGGCGTGATCGACCTGGCGATCTTCTACGGCCGCAACAACCTGCTGCTCAACGGCGATGTCGGCTGGGTGCCGGGCAACGTCTACGGCGCCATCGTGGAGAACCTGGGGCCGTTCGCGGAGGCGTGCAACGACGTGTGGCGTTCGGGCAGCGTCGGCGAGCGCCTGCGCTACGAACGCCACTCGGGCTGAGGCGGGCCGCCGCATGCCGGACGACTTCCTCGGGGCTGTGTCCGGTCCGGCGCCGCAGCGCGGTGTCGGCGTGGTCGCCCCGTTCGACCTGGCGATGGACCGCGAGCTGTGGCGGTGGGTGCCGGACGAGGTCACGTTGTACCTGACCCGCACGGCGTTCGTGCCGGTGCCGATGACGGTGGAGATGGCCTCGCTGATCTCCGACGAGGCCGCGGTGCACTCGGCCACCCGCGACCTGCTCTCACCGGAGCCGGAGGTGGTGGCCTACGCGTGCGCTTCGGGCAGCTTCGTCGACGGCGCGGCCGGCGAGCGCAACCTGGTCACGGTGATGCGCGAGGCCGGTGCGCCCGCCGCGGTGACCACCTCCGGTGCGCTGGTGCAGGCGCTGCACGCGCTGGGCACCAGGCGCATCGCGATCGCCACGCCATACGTGGAGAACGTGACCGAGCGGCTGGTGGGCTTCCTCGGCGAGCACGACATCGAAGTGGTCACCAGCGTGGGCCTGGGGTTGCTCGGTCAGATCTGGAAGGTCAACTACCGCCAGGTGGTCGACATCGTGCGCTCGGCGGATCGCCCGGAGGCCGATGCGATGTTCATCAGCTGCACGAACCTGCCGACCTACGACATCATCGGGCCGCTGGAGCAGGAACTGGGCAAGCCGGTGCTCACGGCCAACCAGGTCACGATGTGGGGCGCGTTGCACGCGATCGGGATGCCCGCGGTCGCGCCGCAGCAGCGCCTGGTGCAGGCCCTGGACGAGTCCGCGGCCTGAAACCGGTTACGAAAGCATTTCCGCTATTGGGATCGGCATCGGACCGTGCGGTAACATTGTCGACAATCGACCGCAGGTCCGGTGCCGTTTCGGTGGGGACGGTGCTCGCCTTCCCCACCGGACGAATCAAGGAGGGAGCTGCCGGTGCCGATCACCGCAGGGATTCTCTACCCCGGATACAGCGCCGAAGACGACTACCCCGCACTGGAGCGGATCTTCGGTGACCAGGTCCGGCTGCCGCTGGTGCACACGCTGATGCGGGAGGACGCTCACCGGGTGGACGCGCTGCTGGACGTCGGTTCGTCCGAGGTGCTCGCCGACGGAGCCCGGGAGCTGCTGGCGCACGGGGTGGACGCGGTCATCTGGGCCTGCACCAGCGGCAGTTTCGTCTTCGGCTGGGACGGTGCGCGCGACCAGGTCGAGAAGCTGCAGGCCGTGACCGGCTTGCCGACCTCCAGCACCTCGTTCGCGTTCGTGCACGCCGCGGCGCGGCTCGGGCTCGGCAGGGTCGCGGTCGCGGCGACCTACCCGTCGGAGGTGGCCGACCGGTTCGCCGACTTCCTGGCGCACGGCGGCGTCGAGGTGACCCGGCTGTCCAGCCGCGGCATCGTCACCGCCGCCGAGGTGGGCACGCTGGGCCGCGAGCAGGTGCTGGAGTTCGCCGCGGCCAACGACGACCCGACGGCGCAGGCGCTGCTGATGCCGGACACCGCGCTGCACACCGCGGCGTGGCTGGACGAGCTCGAGCAGCGCATCGGCAAACCGGTGCTGACCGCCAACCAGGTCAGCGCGTGGGAGGTCTTGCGGTTGGCCGGGGACAAAGGACCGCACGAGGGCCTGGGCACCCTGTTCCGGCAGTCCGGGACGACGGCGCAGCAGTGGGGAGCCGGCCCGGTTTCGAGCTGATGCGAGGAGATGATGTGAGGTGCTCGGTGTCGACGAGCAGAACCAGCACGGCGAGTTAGAGCCGGTGCAGCGCAAATCCACTGCCGCGATCGTGGCCGACCAGCTGCGCTCGGCGATCATGTACGGCTCGCTGCCGCCGGGCACGCAGATGGGCGAAGCGGAGCTGTCCTCGCGGCTGGGTGTGAGCCGCGGCCCGCTGCGCGAGGCGATGCAGCGCCTGGTGCAGGAAGGCCTGCTGCACAGCGAGCCGCACCGGGGATTGTTCGTCACGACGTTGGACGCCGACGACGTGGCCGACATCTACCTGGCGCGGCTGGCCGTGGAGCGGGCCGCCTGCGAGCGGATCATCCGCAAGCACCGGGTGGAAGCGGTCGCGGAGCTGACCGCGGCGCAGGCACGGATCGTCTCGGCCGCCGGGCGCGGCGACGCGATCGAGCTCAGCGACGCCGACCAGGAGTTCCACGAGACGCTGGTGCGCGTGTCCGGCAGCCCGCGGCTGCAGCGGATGGCGCAGACGCTGCTGGTGGAAAAGCGGATGTGCCTGACCGCGCTGCAGGACAAGTACACCGCCGATGCCCAGACCCTGGTCGACGAGCACACGGGGCTCGTCGACGCGATCGAGGACGGGGACGAGGTGCTGCTGCTGCAGCGGCTGGAGGCGCACATGAACGACGCGCTGGAACGCCTCAACGCCTACACCCCGCACCTGTCCGACGCCGCGCACTGATCCCGCGCGGCCAGGGCCCGACGA
>NZ_JAFRFW010000574.1:0-11881 GCF_017434145.1 Saccharopolyspora sp.
GATCGTTGGCGGCAGCGCCGGCGGCACACCCGGTCCGGGATCAGGAGCCGGGGCCGGTGGCACGCCAGTTCCAGGAGCAGGAACCGGAGCCGGCTGTGCGGGCACGGCCACGACGGAGCCCGGGTCAGGAGCCGGGCCCGGCTTCGCGGGCACGACCACGACGGACCCCGCAGCAGGGACCGGTTCCGTCACGGGTGACGGAGCAGCGGCCTCCGGGGCATTCGGGATCGGCCGCGGCGCCGCCTGTTCGGCCGAAGCGATGCCGAGACCGCCGATGCCGAAGGCGGCACCCGCCGTCACCAGCACCGCAGCGCGGGTCACTCGCTTGCTGGGCATGATCGAACTCCTTGTCATCGGTTGTCGCGGCCGTTCCGCGACACCGAAGACGTTGCCCGGCGGGCGCTGAAGCGGACCTGAACGAACCTGAAGACCGCTTCAGGAACCGGTGTCATGCTGATCCACATGCGGGTGCTCGTGGTGGAGGACGAACAACGGGTCGCGGAGGCGCTGCGGACCGGGCTGAACGCCGAAGGTTGGGCGGTCGACGTGCTCGGCGACGGGCACGAGGCGCTGTGGCAGGCCGAGCACACCGAATACGCGGCGATCCTGCTGGACATCATGCTGCCCGGGCTCAACGGATATCGGGTGTGCGCGCGCCTGCGGGCGGCGCAGAACTGGACGCCGATCATCATGCTGACCGCCAAGGACGGCGAGTACGACGAGGCCGACGCGCTCGACGCGGGCGCCGACGACTACGTCACGAAACCGTTCTCGTACGTGGTCCTGCTCGCGCGGCTGCGCACCGCCGTGCGGCGCCGCGCGGTCGCGCGACCGCCGCTGCTGCACGCGGGCGGTCTGGTGCTCGACCCGGCGCAGCGGACCTGCTCCCGCGCGGGCCAGGACATCACGCTCACCGGCAAGGAATTCGCCGTGCTGGAGCTGCTGGCCCGCAGCAAGGGTCAGGTGGTGTCCAAGCAGCAGCTGCTCGACGGCGGCTGGGACTTCGCAGCGGAACCCGACGCCAACCTCGTCGAGGTGCACGTCAGCTCGCTGCGCCGCAAGATCGACGCGCCGTGCGGCCGCCGCAGCATCCGAACCGTGCGCGGCTACGGCTACCAGCTCGTCCCGGAAGGCACCGCGGATGAGTGAGCGGCCGCGGCGGTTGTCCGTGCGCACCCGCACGACGCTGACGGCCACCGCCATCGTCGCGCTGGCCACGGTCGGTATCGGGCTGCTGCTGGTCGGCTACTTGCAATCCCGGCTCACCAGCGATCTGGAAGCCACGGTGCACGAACAGCTCTCCGAGGCGACCGAGGCGGTCCGGCGCGGCGCGGCGCTGCCGGACGGCGGGAACGAGATCTCGGTCCGGCTGATGCGGCCGGAGGACCGCTCGGCCGCTGTGCCACCGGCGGGACCGAGCCCGTCGGAGCGACCTCCGCTCGCCGAGTCCAACGTGGCGCCGCAACCCGCTGCACCCAACGAGACGAGTGCTTCGCCGCAACCCGCTCCGTCCGCCGAACCGGTCGCGGCACCGGCGAGGCAGGTCGCGGCCACGACGACCGTCGTCGGCCCTGGCGGCACCGCGACCCTGGTCGCCAGCGCCTCCACCCGTTCCGTGCAGCAAGCAACGGCGGCAGCGACCGCGGCGCTGCTGCTCGCCTCGCCGGTACTGCTGGCGATCGTCGCCGCGCTCACCTGGTTCAGCACCGGCCGGGCATTGCGGCCCGTGGAGGAGATCCGGGACGAGTTCGCCCGGCTGTCCGCGCACGACCTGCGCGGGCGGATGCCCGTCCCGGCCGGGCGGGACGAAGTGGCGCGCCTGGCGGGCACCCTCAACGAGACGCTGGACCGACTGGACCACTCCGTGCGGCGGCAGCGGCAGTTCGTCGCCGACGCCTCGCACGAACTGCGCAGCCCGCTCGCCGCGCTGCGCACACCGCTGGAGGTGGCCTGCGCGCACCCGGACCGGGTGGAGTGGCCGGACATCGCCGCGGGCACGCTCGAAGACCTCGGGAGGCTGGAGCAGCTCACCGGCGATCTGCTGGCGCTCGCGCGCCTGGACGGGACGCCGGCGACCGGCGGAACCGCGATCGATCTCGGCGAACTGGTGCGGGACGTGCTGCAACGCCGGGCACCGGGTGACATCGAGTGGGACACCGCCCTCGAAAGCGGAGTCGTCATCGACGGCCACCGCAGCCACCTGGTGCGGCTGATCACCAACCTCGCCGACAACGCCGAGCGGCACGCGGCGCGAAGCGTGCGGATCAGCGTGCGCGCCGAAGACGGGCACGCTCGCCTGAACGTCGCCGACGACGGACCCGGCGTCCCTGCCGAGTCGCGCGAGTACGTCTTCGAGCGCTTCGCGCGGCTGGACAGCGCACGCGGGCGCGGCGAAGGCGGCGCGGGGCTCGGCCTCGCGCTCGCCCGGGAGATCGCCGCACTGCACCAAGGAACTCTGGGCATCACCGATTCCGGCCGAGGCGCGAACTTCGCGGCGCGGTTCCCGCTCGCCGAGGATCGCGCTGACGCGACTGATCCCGCGCTCAGCGCGGCGGCGAGAAGGTCGCCGGTGGCGGAGTGACCGCAGGGTTGACGCCGAGGGTGATCGAGGCCGTGTGGCCCGCGCCGACGTCCTGGCCCGCCGGTTCGACCGCGAGCGTGCTCTGCGGTCCGCCTTCCTGCTGGAACAGGAAGTCGGTCTCGTTGGTGACGCGCTGCAGCGGACGATCGGTGTATCCGGGTGTCCGCTCGATGCGGGTGTTGAGGTCTTCCGGGAAGTAGAGCTGGCCGGTGTGCACCCGTTTGCCGCCCGCGTGGACCATCACGTGGATGTGGATCGCGCGACCGAAGTACCAGCCCGGGTGGATGGTGCGGAACTGCACGTTCCCGTCGCGGTCGCTGATCTGGGTGCCGCGCAGGAACGTCGACGGGTCGGTCGGGTCGACGTGCGGATCCGGCATCGGCGCCGTGTTCGGGTCGAGGTCCAGGTGGCCCGAGTAGTAGCCGCGCGCGTCGCAGTGCCAGATGTCCACGGCGGCGCCCTGCAACGCGGTGCAAGCCGCCGCGTCGACGCTGCGCAGGCGAAGCGTGACCGGGATTCCGCCGCGATCCTCCACGATGTCGGAGCGGACCAGGTCGCGGTCGATGTAGTACGGGCCTTCGATGGCCTCCGGGGCCAGCACGCAGGCAGGTGCGGGCACGTCCGCGGCGGCGCCCGCGGGCTGGGCCTGGTTCGGCGCGCACGCGGCGCCGAGACCGCCCGCTGCGCCGAGACCGAGGGCGGTCAGCACGAAGCGGCGGGTGGGGTGGGCAGGTCGTTGCTCCGGAGTCGTTCGGTGCTCGTCCATGAACGCCGAACCTAGGTCGGGCCGAGCGCGTCGATCCGCGCCTGGACCAGAAGTTCCGGCCGCTTTCACGGGTGGAACCAGGTCAGCTCCATGGACCGCTGGGCACTGCACTTGCGCACCGCGCGGGCCAGCACCGACAGCGGCGTGTCCCCCGGAGCGCGGCAGCCCGGCGGCAGTGCGGTGAAGTGGCGCTCCACCAGTTGCAGCCAGAACTCCTTCGTCGGCGGGAAGTGGACGTGCAACGAAGCGTGCCGCTCCTGCCAGCGGCGGATCGCCTCCAGGCGGCGCGTCGGGCTCCCGTGGCAGATCAGGTGCACCTCGTGGTCGCCGAACAACCGCGGTTCCAGGTTCCGCAGGAACCCGCGGAGATCGCCCAGCGCGGTGCAGCGCTGCGACAAGGTGGCGGCGAGCTGTTTGCGCAGCACCGCGTCGTAGTTGCGCGCGGCCGGGGAGCCGGTCCCGCGCGCGTCCTCCGGGCCGTCCGCGCCGCGCACCGCCAGCACCATGATCGACTCGGGTGGTGCCACGTACAGCGCCGACCACGGCGTGGCTCGATCCGGATCACCGCCGCTTTCGCCGGGCAAGATGCGCAGGCGCCGCCAGATGCGCGTCACCGACGAGGCCGAGATGCCGGTGCGGGCGGCCATGTCCCGCTTGGTCCAGCGCCGCCCGTTCGGCGGCGGCTCGGTGAACGTGGCCTGCTGCACCAGCCGCACCTGCTGCTCGGTGATCGACCGGGGAGCACCCGATCGCGGCCGGTCCCGCAGCGCGGGCAGCCGCCCCTCCAGGAAGCGGCCGCGCCACCGGCCGACGACCCGCGCGGACACGCCGAGCTCGCGGGCCACCACCGCGTTCGCCGGCCCCTGCGCGCAAGCCAGCACGATGCGGCAGCGCAGCGCGATGGCCGGTGACGTGGACGGCAGCTGCAGCCAGCGCAGCAGCGCGGCCCGTTCCGGCTTGCTCAGCACCAGCGGAGGCGGCGAACTCATCGGATCAAGACTATGCGTCCGGCCCGGGAAGTCGATGCGCCAGCGGGCGGTCGAGAGCACGACCGCCCGCCGCACGGTTCACCGCCCGCCGAGGATCACGGCCACAGCCGCCGCGTCGCCAGCTCGGCACCGGCCGCCAGCGACTCCAGCTTCGCCCACGCGATCTGCGGGTGCACCCGCCCGCCGAGGCCGCAGTCGGTGGAGGCGAGCACGTTCTCCCTGCCGACGCACTCGGCGAACCGCACGATCCGGTCGGCGACCAGCTCGGGATGCTCGACGACGTTGGTGGCGTGGCTGACCACGCCGGGCAGGATCAGCTTGCCCTCGGGCAGCGGGACGTCGCGCCACACCTTCCACTCGTGCTCGTGGCGCACGTTGCCCGCCTCGAACGAGTAAGCGCGCACGTCGATGGCCAGCAGCACCTCGATCAGCTCGGCCAGCGGCAGGTCGGTGGTGTGCGGGCCGTGCCAGCTGCCCCAGCACAGGTGGAAGCGGATGCGGTCCTTCGGCAGATCGCGCAGCGCGTAGTTGAGCGCTTCCACGCGCTGCATGGTGAACGCGCGGTAGTCCGCCACCGGCGGCTCCGGGTTGATCTGGTCCCAGTTCTCCGCGATCGCCGGGTCGTCGATCTGCAGGATCAGGCCCGCGTCCAGGATCGCCTTGTACTCCTCGCGCATCGCGTCCGCGCAGGCGTAGAGCCATTCCTCGTCGTCGCGGTAGTACTCGTTGCCGATGCGCGAACAGCTGCCCGGGCC
Source organism: Saccharopolyspora sp. (assembly GCF_017434145.1). Lineage (NCBI taxonomy): Bacteria > Bacillati > Actinomycetota > Actinomycetes > Pseudonocardiales > Pseudonocardiaceae > Saccharopolyspora > Saccharopolyspora sp. The sequence goes on from NZ_JAFRFW010000574.1 coordinate 5,092, forward strand.
GATCGAGGTCATGAAGCCTTCGTCGACGCCGGCCGCGCCGAGCGCGCGCTTGAACCCGGCGATGTCCGAGTTGATCGCGTCGTGGCCGGTGTAGTGCAACGGTCCGGTGCACACCGGGAAGGTGAGGGGTTTGCGCCCGGTGTCGACGCCGGATTCCGGGTCGCCGTAGGCCTCGGCGAAGCGCTCCCGGTCGCGGCGGTTGCCGAAGCTGGTCAGCCGGATGCCGGCCGCGCCGGAGCGGTTGGTGTCGATGTCGGACAGCGACGCCTTGCCGAGCTCGAGCCCGCCGAGGCGCTGGAACGAGTACGACCACCAGGCGCCGTAGTCCACCTGCTGGCTGGTGGCCTTGCCGAACTCGCCGTCGCCGACGAGTCCGATCCCGATGTCGCGCTGCCTGGCGACCAGCGACGTCAGTTCGTCGTCGAGTTTCGCCCGGTAATGCGCCGTCCGCTCACCGCCTGCGGCCGGGGCCGCGTCGGCGCCCGCGGCGTTGAGCGCGATCAACTCGTCCGGGCGCGGCAGGCTGCCCGCCTGCGTGGCCACGATGCCTTCGCTGCTGGATCGCATGACACGGTCCTCCCTCGTCGAAACGGCCGGTACGCAGTTTTTTCAGCAGCGACGCCGAACGGCAAACACCCAGCCCACGAGGTGCGCGCGGGATGACGAGGGAAGTCGTCGCGGGGGCGGTACGCCGCCGGACTTCGGGGCCGGACCACAAATCCCGTGCAGCCGGAGCCCGGCGGCCGCATCCGGCACGGCGACGAGCAGCGCACCACCGGGCGAACCCGGTGGTGCGTGCCGGTGATCAGCGCCAGATCTCGCCCGCCCACTCCGGGTGGTCGACGAACGGGTTCCGGTTGTGCTGGAACTGGTCGAAGATGACCTGGTTGCGGTTGCGCTCGAAGTCGTCCGGCGGGTCCTGCGCGTTCCACTGCAGCAGCACCGACTGCCTGCCCATCAGCGGCGCTTCGCCGTTGTCGACGTTGTCGTTGAGCTCCAGGTCCGGTGCGCCGTCCTCGCCTTCGTAGCGCACCGCCATGTACATGATCATGCGGGCGACGTCGCCCTTGACCGCGTCCCGCGGCTCGTAGGAGTCGTCGTCGGTGAAGTTGCCGGGCGCCTCGCCGACCTCGCTGCCGCCCATGTCGAAGTCCTTGTTGCCGCGCTCGGAGTTCACCGACACGTCGGTGGGCCGCAAGTGGTGCACATCCGTACCCGGGCCGACGTCGGTGCCGAAGTCGCCGTGCGACTTGGCCCAGGTGTGCTCGCGGTTCCACTGGTCGGCGTCGCCGCCGTTGGTGTCCTTGCCCTGGGAGCGGCCGGTGTAGAGCAGGACGACGTTGTCCGGGTTCGCCGGGTCCTGGTCGGTGACCTTCAGCGCGTCCCACACCTGGTCGTAGGTGAGCTGGTCGTTGGTGCTGATGATGTCGTTGAGCGCGACCTTGAGCTCTTCGCCGGTCTTGCCCAGCGCCGGCTGGTAGTAGGAGTCGTCGTAGGCGGTCACCGGACCCGGCTGCGCTGCCGGAGCCGGTTGCGCTGCAGGAGCCGCCGCGGCGGGCAGGGGCAGCGCGAGCGCGAGCGGCAGCGCCCCGGCCAGCGCGGCGCGTTTCCAACGGGTGTTCAGCACGGTGCGTTCCTCTCCCCAGAACGGCCGCACCGACCGGGATCGCCGGCCGTGCGGCACGGTGGACTCAGGACAAGGCGAAAGTTTTTCAGGAGAAGGCGAACCGGCGCGTGAATCGGGCGGACCAATCAGATGTACGCGTGACGGCGTAGCGGTTACCGGCTTTCCCGATAAACACACCGATCGACCATTTTGCGAAAATCGCAAAATCAGCTATCTTGGCGGTCATGGATATCTCGGAGCGAGTACGCGAGGTGATCGAGAAGACCGGCCTCAACCGGACCGCCTTCGCGGAGCAGGCCGGGCTCGACGCTTCGAAGCTGTCCAAGTCGCTCAGCGGAGCGCGCCGCTTCAGCTCGCTGGATCTGGCCAACATCGCCGAAATCGGCGGCGTCACCGTCGATTGGCTGCTCGGCACCGAACGCTCGAAACCCGCGGTGGCGGCACGTGCGGCAACGCCGGCCGGATCCGTCGCGGACAAGGCGATCGAAACCGCCGAGACCATCTCGGAAGTCCGGGCCGGACTGGCCGGACTCGGCTATCGCGCCCGATCGACTCCGGAGCTGCGGTTCGCACCCGCAGAACTCGGCATCCGGCAAGGTGCGGACCTGGCACAGCAAGCACTGGCACGGCTACCCGAGGGCCCGCCAGGTGTCGGTGCGGACCTTTTCGCCACGCTCGAACGATGCTTCGGAATCGAAGTGGCTGTGCAGCACCTCGACGGGCGGTTCGACGGCCTGGCCTGGATCGACGACGACGCCCGGGTGATCGTCGTGGGCACGACCGAAGTACCGACCCGGCAACGGTTCACGCTCGCGCACGAACTCGCGCACATCCTGGCCGGAGACGATCAGCTGCACGTCGACGAGGACGTCATGGAGTGGCGGCGCGCGGTCAGCGAACTGCGTGCCAACTCCTTCGCCGCCCACTTCCTCATGCCCGAAGCCGTGATCGCCGGGCGGCTGGCCACGGACGCACCGATCGACCGGAGGGCCTTCGCAGAACTGGTCATGCACCTGGCCGTTTCGCCGGACGCGCTCGCCTGGCGGTTGCACAGCCTGGCGCGAGTCAGCCCGGCACAACGCGATCAATTCCGACGCATGAGCACCGTGCAATGCGCGCATCTGACCGAACGCACGGACCAGTACGGCGAATGGCGCAACGCCAGCAAGCACTCGCGCTCCCCCGCGGCGCTGACCGGCGACGCCCTCGACGCCTATCTGGAAGGCAAGATCACGTTGCGCCCGGTCGCCCAGCTCTGCGGCCTACCGGTGGAAACCCTTCGCGACACGCTCGATTCCGGCGCGTGGTCCGGTCCGTACCCCGCCGACGAGGAGCCCGTCTTCAACCCATGAACCGGCCGTACCTGTTCCCCGACAACACGGTGCTTTGCAACTTTGCAGCCGTGGACCGGCTGCAACTCCTCCAAGACACGCTGGACGGGCGCGGACGCTGGGTGGAAGCGATCGCCTACGAGGCGCGCACTTCCAGCAGGCACCACCCGGCGTTGAGCCGGATCGAGTACGAAGGCTGGCTCGGCGTACCGATCGAGATCGACACCACCGCGGAGATCAGACAAGTAGAGACGATCCGCCGGACGGTGTTCGGCGGTCTCGCACGGCGGCCGAGGGCGCATCTGGGTGAGGCGCAGACCTGCCACGTGATCCTCAACCGCGCCGAGTTGCGCGGTTCGCATTGGATCAGCGACGACCAGGAAGCCGTGTGCTACGCGAGCAGGCAGGGAATCCCCACGAGGCAGACCGCCGGACTCATGCAGGAAGCCGTGGCGCGGGAGCTGATCGACCCGGACAAGGCGTGGGACGTGCTCATGGACATGCTGCAGGAAGAACGGCACATCCGGATGCCCGCGACGGCGGACGAACTGTTCGGGTAGCGCGCTACTCGCCGTCGGTCCAGGTCGGTGGTGCGATCACGTGCAGGGCGTTGCGGGCGACCGTGAAGCGCTGCGGCGTGGTGGCGACGAGTTCGCCGTCCACGTTGATCGCCAGGTCGACGTCGGTGCGCAGGTCGACCGAGCGGGTCTGCACGTGGGTCACCAGCTTGCTGTCGGTGCTGCTGCCCGTGCGCAGTTCGCGCATCACCGAAAGCAGCTGCAGCGGGCTCCCGTGCCGCAGCACCGAAACGTCGAGGGTGTCGTCGTCGATTCCGGCGTCCTGCCCGGCGACCTGGCCGCCGCCGAAATAGCGCCCGTTGGCCACCGACACCTGCAACAGGTCCGGGAACTCCATCGGCTCGTGGTCGCCGTCGGGGAATTCCAGCGTCGCGGTGAACGGGCGGTGCTTGCGCAGCGCTTGCACCGTGGCGACCGGGTAGGCCAGCGCGCCGACGCGCTTCTTCAGCGACGCCGACATGTGCTGCGCCACGGCGGCACCGAGACCGGCCGAAGCGCGGTTGACGTAATAGTTCCCGCCGCACAGCCCGAGGTCGACGTCCACCACGTGGCCGCGCGCGATGGTGCGGCAAGCGGCGTCGAGATCGTCCGGGATGTGCATGGTGCGGGCGAAGTCGTTCGCGGTGCCCAGCGGCAGCAGGCCCATCGGCACCTCGCGGTGCGCGAGCACGTCGACCACCGAACTCACCGTGCCGTCGCCCCCGCCCAGCACGATCAGGTCGTGCCCGTCGTCGACCGCGGACTCGACGGTCTCCACCAGCCGCGAGGCGTCCTGCAGCGGGTACGCCGCGTGCAGCGGCACGTCCAGCTCGCGCAGCCGATCCCGCGCGTACTCGAACGCGCGCCCGCCGGTGCGGGAGTGGGCGTTGACGATCAAAGCGGCCTTGGCCGCGGACCCGTCGTAGCGGATGGTGACCTCCTTCGGCTGCCGCGCGAGACTACCGGGCTCGGACCACCGGGGGTTCGCACCGGTGAGGACGCTCACGCGGGCTGGATGAGCTCGACGGTAGTGCTGTCCGGGTCGCGCGCGTGAGCCCGATCGAGGACCGTCCGGAGCCAGCTGGCGGTGCTGCCCGTGCGGTCGGTGGCCGTGATCCGGAACCTCACCCGGGGATGCTCGCGCAGCAACGGACCCCGCCTGCATTCGGGGTAGCAGGCGGGGTCCGTTTCCGGTGTCGCCACCGGTCTGCGGGCCACGACGGTTCGGGGCACGTCGCGGCCTGCGGTTCCGGACGGGGTCAGGCCGCCCGGAACCGCACTGCTCGGCACCTCACTGCTCGGCGAGGTTCTGCAGGTCGCCGACGCTGCCGTTGAAGTGGTCCAGGTCGACCTTGCCCTGCACGCCGTCGACCTTGCCCTTGTCCGTGTACTGCCAGAAGTTCCAGTTGTGGAACCCGGCAGGCGGAGTCGGCTGGTCCACGCCGTAGGAGGCGACCCACAGCGGGTGGTCGGCGAACTTGTCCGTGCCGCCCGCGCATTGCTTCCAGAACGACGGGTTGGCGTAGACGATCACGTCCGTGCCGGTTGCGGCCTTGATGCGGTCGTTGAACTTCTGCGTCCACTGGTGCATCTGGTCGGGCGAGAGGCCGTAGCACTTGCTGCCGGAGGAGTTCGGCTCCAGGTCGAGCACCGGCGGCAGCGTCTTGCCGTCCTTCTTGTAGTCGATGACCGACAGCATCTTGTCGGCCTGCGCCTCGGCGGACTCGTCGGGGCGGGCGAAGTGGTAGGCGCCGGCGATCATCCCGGCGTCCTTCGCACCGTGGTACTGCTGGTCGAACTTGGGACTGGCGAAGTCGGTGCCGTCTGTGGAGAGCACGAACGCGAAGTTCTGCCCGGCGCCGGCGACCCGCTTCCAGTCGATCGGGCCGTTGTGGTTGGACACGTCGATGCCGTGCGCGGGCGGTCCCGGCACCGGCCCTGGCGGCTCCTCGGAGTCGTCGCCGCCGAACAGGCCGCCACCGGACCCGTCGGCCTGGGACTTCTGCTGGCCGGCCGAGGGCATGTCGTCGACATGCGCGGCGGTGCGGACGTCATCGGACGAGGAACCGGTGCCGATGCTGACCAGCGCCACGCCGAGCACGCCGACCGCTGCCACGACGCCACCGGCTTGCAACGCCCGCAGCCGCGGGTGCTGCTTGCGGTGTTGCCCGGCGGTCGACTCGGACGTCGCGGAACGGACCCGGCCGGAGAGGTCGCGGGCCAGCGGGCGCACCCGCTGCTCGGCGCGCTGCCAAGCAGTCGTGCCCTGCACGCGCTTCACCAGCGGCAACAGCGCCAGCCAGATGCGGCGCAGCAGCGGAAGGACCCGCTGCCAGGCCCGGTGGGCGTGCGGACGCACCCGGTCGACACCGGAGCGCACCGCGTTGTCGGCGCGCAGCGCCGACGCCCGCCAGCTGTTGTCCGCGGAAACGTCTTGGTTCTGCGGTTGATCGGGGGTCGGGGTCGATGGCCCGCGGCCATCTTCGGGGTTCGTGTGTTGATCGGGGGGTGTCACGAGACCCCAGACTCCGGCACGGAGGGTGTACGTGCATCCCGGTAATTACGTACACAGGTACCTAGTTTGCTCAGTACGGGGGACGAGGTGACCGCCAAATCGTCACAGCCCGTGTAGGCAATCCGCCCGAGCGGAGACCGCGCTCACCCTACCGGACCGCCGATCAATGCTCGCGCAGGGTCCGGACCGCTACTGCTGCCGTCCGCGCAGCCAGTCCTCGATCTGCTCGCGGTCCCGGAAACCCAGCCGCGCCAGCACTCCCTCGAGCAGCTGCTCGGCCGACCGCCGTTCCATGCCCAGGCGCGCGGCGAGGTCGGCGCCGGTGACGCCTTCTCCGAACAGGACCGCGGCGCGCAGCTCGTGCGGACTCAGCCCGCCGGGGGCGGAACGACCCGGCTCCGGACGGGCCGGTTCCGGGCGGCCGATGCCTTCCTCCAGCACGTAGGCGAACAGCTCCTCCCGGCTCCATTCCGCTCCGCGCTGGTAGGCCGCCTGGAACTCCCGCTCGCCGAGCACTTGCCGCCCCCACGCGAGCGCCGCCGCGTTGTAGTCGTCGACGTAGGTCGACTCGCCCATCCGGCCACCGCTGATCCGGCGCAGCGCATCCGCGGCCCCAGTCAGGTGCGCGTTCCGGTGCGGCTGGTCGGCCGCGGTGGTGCACCACGACAGCACGTCCAGGTAGAGCGCCAGCCCGTTGAGGTCCCGCGCCGAGCGGTTCAACCGGACGGCTTGCTGCACCAGCAACGCCGCCTCCCGGTGA
>NZ_JAFRFW010000575.1:0-9857 GCF_017434145.1 Saccharopolyspora sp.
CGGCTGGCCGCGGCCGTGCGGGCGCGGCGGCGGACCGGCGACCTCGTCGACTGGCTCACGCTCGCCTGAACCGTGGAGGCGCAGCGGGCCGTGCGGCAGGGGAGCCGTTGCTCAGCCGGTGCGATCTGCCCAGCGGCGCATCGCGTAGCTGACCAACGTGATCAGCATCTTCTTGGCCGACTCCCGGCTGCGCGCGTCGCAGCGGATCACCGGAACGTCCTCGTCGAGAGCGGCCGCCTCGCGCACCGCCGCGACCTCGTGGTGCAGCACGTCGTCGAAGCCGTTCAGCCCGACCACGTACGGCAGGTCGCGCGATTCCAGGAAGTCGATCGCCGGGAACGAATCCGCCAGCCGCCGGGTGTCGGCGAGCACGATCGCGCCGATCGAGCCGCTGACCAGGTCGTCCCACATGAAGTAGAACCGGTTCTGGCCGGGGGTGCCGAACAGGTGCAGCTGCAGGTCGTCGTCCAGGCTCACCCGGCCGAAGTCCATGGCGACCGTGGTGGTTCGCTTCGCCGGGGTGTAGCCGACGTCGTCGATGAGCTTGCCGGACTCGCTCAGCTCGGCTTCGGTGTTGACCGCCCGGATGTCCGACACCGCGCGCACGAAGGTCGTCTTGCCGACGCCGAAGCCCCCGGCGATCAGGATCTTGACCGCGGTGGTGCCGCCGGAGTCCACCGGAACGCGGTGCGCGACCGGCGCGTCCGCGGCGGCCTCGAATCGGGAGTTCCCGAGCTGGGTGCCCTCGAGCTGGGGGCCGTCGACCTGCGTCATGCGCGCGGACCGGGGATCGGCTCGGCGTGTTCGGCGCGCAGCTGCGGGGTGAGCCGTTGCCCTGCGCGTTCGACCAGCATCGTCATCTCGTAGGCGACCAGTCCCATGTCGCAGCGCGGCGAGGCCAGCGCGGTCAGGCATGAGCCGTCGCCGATGCCCATCTGGATCAGCATCCCGTGCTCCATCTCCACGATGGTCTCGGTGACCTCGCCTGCCGCGAAGCACCTGGCGGCGCCCTGGGTGAGGCTCAGCAGCCCGGACGACACGGCGGCGAGCTGGTCGGCGCGGTCGTCCGGCAGCCGTTGCGACGCGGTCAGCAGCAGTCCGTCCGCGGAGACCACGACAGCGTGCGCGACGCCGGGTACGCGCTCGACGAAATCGCTGACCAGCCAATCGAATTGGGCAGAGCCGGATCGGTGATCGTTCATTGGACCGTCCTCATCTTCGCCCGTTTGCACAGACCGCAGCGCCTGCCGACCGCAACGGCCGAGCGGGCTTCGGGGGCGCGGTCGCGTCGGGGCGTTCGCCGCCGGATGGAGGTTTCCGGCTGGTCGGCGCTGCGGTTCGCGGTTCGAGGGTTCGCGGTTCGAGTTCGTTCGGGGTTCGGCAAATACGTGCTGCGGAGATCCTTGGCGCCGGAAACTTTATCGCACCGGTCGAACTCGTCCGGATCTTCGCGCGGACCCGGCTGACCTGCTCGTTCGTCCGGATCTCGGAAGATGTCGGTCGTTCGGCGGGGCATTTCCGGCCGAGGTGGGCACCGATAGTGCTGGGATTCCGGCCGATTTCGCGGCCGCTGCGTCACCCGTTCGTGTAAACGATTATGCAGCGTGATCGACCGCGGTGGTTCCCGGCGTTCTCCGCAGCGATCCGCCGCCTTTCCGGCAGAGCCCGTATTGCACTGCGGATTCCCGTTGCGCGCCGCGGCGCCGGAGGTTCCGGGGAAGACTCCGGCGCCGCGCTCGAGGTCGTCGCGAATTTCATCATTACGTGTGGCTCGGCTCGTCGCGGAACAACCTCACGGGAGTCCGGGACCGGCGCAGCGCACGTCCCGTCCGGGCAGCTCCCCGGTCAGCAGGTACCGCGCGGCGGTCCCGTCTAAGCAGGCGCTGCGCTGGCTGGCGAACGCGCCGTGCGAGTAGCTCTCGTCCAGCACGGCGATCCGCGAACCGGGCAGCTCGTCGCGCATCCGCAGCGCACCGTCCAGCGGCGTCGTCGGATCGTGCTCGGCCTGGGTAAGCAGCACCGGCGGCATCGCCGGATGCCCGAAGCGCGGCGTTTCCCGCGGAGGCGCCCAGAAGGCGCAGGTGGTGGCTTCCAGGCCGGTCAGCACCGGCTGCGGATCGGCGGCGCGCAGCGCCCGCACTGAACCGATCACCTCGGCCGGTGTCGGCCGCCTGCTGTCGGCGCACTTGACCGTTCGCAGCGCGGCCTCGTAGTTGCGGTCGTCCTCCGCCGACAGCTGCGCGCCGTCACCCGTGCGCAGCAGGTGGGCGAGGGCTTCGGCGAACGGCTTCCACCGCTCGGTGCGCGAGAGCGCGCGGTAGACGGCGCGGTCGAACTCGTCGGCGCCCAGCTCGCCCGCGGGCAGCCGATCGCGAGCCGCCAGGTAGTGCGCGCGCACCGCGTCCCGATCGGTGCCGAGGCCGAACTCGGGATGTGCCGCGATCCAGTCGAACAGCACGTCGCGTTGGCGGATCATGGCGAATCCCTGCCGCACGTCGAACCGGTGCCACTGGTCCGGCCCGACCACGCTGTCCAGCACCATGCGCCCGGTGCGCCGCGGGAACTCGGCCGCGTAGGCGGCGCCGAGATAGGTCCCGTAGGAGACGCCGAGGTAGTTCAGCTTCGGTTGGCCCAGCGCGTTCCGGATCCGGTCCATGTCGCGGGCGGTGTTCGCGGTGTTGATGTGCTCCAGCTCGGCTCCGGCACCGCGGGCGCAGTCGTCGGCGAGCCGGCGGAGCCCGTCGAGGTACGCCCGCTCCTCCGCGGGCCCGGCAGGCACCGGATCGGGGCGCGGATGCTCGAACAGGCCACCGGCGGGGCCGCAGTCGACCGGCGCGCTGCGGCCGACTCCGCGCGGATCGAAACCGACGATGTCGTAGGCGCGGCGCACGGAATCGGGCAGTTGGGCGCGTTTGCTCTCCGCGTAGTCCAGGCCGGTGCCGCCTGGACCACCGGGGTTGACCAGCAGTGCGCCGCGGTGCTCGGACTCCGGGCCGGAAGCGCGGATGCGCGAGATCGCGATGGGGATCTGCGGCCCGTCCGGCCGCGCGTAATCCAGCGGAACCCGTACTTGTCCGCATTGGACTTCGGGGGAGTCGGTCACGTCCGCCGGGCAAGGTCCGAAGTGGACGGTCTCCGGTGTCGCCGTCGCTGGCGCGGCGGAGTCAGCTGGCCCGGGTCCTGCGGGTGGGGCCGCAGGTGCGGCCGAGCTGAGCAGCGGGATGAGCAGTGCGCCGGAGAGCGCACGAGCAGCAGTGATCACTACGGGTGACTCCATCGTTACCTGAATGGGGTTTGCGAAGCTCTATTGAACATGATTATCGTTACTGTCCGCTGCTGGCAATCGGGCGGATGGAGTCGAAGTGGGTCACCTGCTGATGGTGGAGAGCTGGGTCGGAGCGATGAGCACGCTGCTGCCCCGCGGCATACGGGAATCCGGGCACCACTTCAGCTTTCTGACCAGGGACGTGCACCACTACTTGCGCGCCTGGCAGCAACCCGGTGCGCACCCGCTGCTCGGTGCCCGCAACGTGCTCGGCAGCGAGACCAACGAACTGCCAGAACTGGTCGAGCACGTCGCGGGCCTGCAACCGGCGCTCGGCTTCGACGGCGTGCTGACCTCGTGCGACTACTACCTGGTCGCCGCCGCGCACATCGCCGAACGACTCGGCCTGCCCGGCTCCCCGCCGCAAGCGGTGGAAGCCGCCTGCAACAAGGACCGCACCCGGCTCGCGCTGCGCGAGGCCGGCGTGCCCGGACCGGCGTTCGCGCTCGCCGACAGCCCCTCCGGGCTGGTCGAAGCCGCGACCGCGCTCGGCTTCCCGCTGGTGGTCAAGCCGGTCGACCTGTGCGCGGGGATGTTCGTGCGCAAGGTCGCCGACGCCGACGAGTTGCGCGCGGCAGCGGGCGATCTGGCCGGTTTCCCGGTCAACGCGCGCGGTCAGCGCCGCAGCAGCACCGTGCTGCTGGAGGAACTGCTCACCGGCCCGGAAGTGAGCGTCGAAGCCGTCACCGCGCGCGGGCGCACCACCGTCGTCGGCGTGACCGACAAGAGCGTCGCCGGTTCGCCCTGGTTCGTCGAGACCGGGCACATGTTCCCCGCCGATCTGGACGCGGCCGTCGAGCGCGAGGTCACCGCGACCGCCGTCGCCGCGATCGAGGCGCTGGGCCTGGACAACACCGTCACGCACACCGAGATCAAGCTGACCCCGGACGGTCCGCGCGTGGTCGAGGTCAACCCGCGTCCGGCGGGCAACCAGATCACCGAGCTGATCCGCCGGGTCGCGGGCATCGACCTCCCGGCCGTGCACGCGCAGCTGGCCCTCGGGGAAGAGCCCGCGCTGCGCGAGGTCCGCACCGGTGCCGCGAGCGCTGCGATCTCCTTCCTGCTGCCGCCGCGGCCCGGGCCGGTGCACGAGATCCGGGGCGCCGAGCAGGTCGCCGATGCGACCGGTGTCGTGGACTTCGCGTGCAAGCAGCAAGGCCACGTCGCGGGCGCGGCGACCAGTAACAACAACTACCTCGGGCACGTCATGGTCACCGACCCGCTGCTCGGTGCCGCGCGCTCGCGCGCGGAAGCCGCCATCGCCGCGCTCGACGTCGTCTACGCCGAAGACCGGGTCGGGGCATGAGCCCGGAGCCGGGGTCGCTGGACGAGTTAGCAGCGGTCGTAGCGGACGGAGCGGCCGGGGACGCGATCGCGCACGCGGAGGTGAGCGTCGGTTTCCTGACCCAGCAAGGGGTCCGGCACGCCGGACGCGAGCGCGGCTACCGCAACCACGTGCTGAGCCTGCGGGTCGAGGACGCCGTCGGATCGTGCGCGGTGGAACCGGGTGCGCTCACCGACGAGCTGGTCGTCGACTGCGCCGGGGCGCCGGTGCGCGAATTGCTGCGGCACGACGAGATCGCGGTGCGGATCGCCGCGCTCGACGCCTACCTCATGTGGCGCCGCCCGCACCGCGAGCACGCCGAGCAGGTCGTCGTGCAGCGCGGCACTTCGTTGCAGAAGTCCTTGCAGCGCGCGGAATCCGTCGTGTCGCTGCTGCCGCCGGGCGTGCGCCGGGTGCTGGTGATCGGAGTGGTCAACTCGCTGTTGCAACGGCTGCGCGAGCGCGGCATCGACTACCTCCCGTGCGACCGCAAAGGCGGCGAAACGGAGTGGGGCGAGCCGATCGGCACCGCCGCGATGTCCGAAGTGGACGGATGCGACGCGGTGCTTGCCTCCGGCATGGTCGCAGGCACCGGCACGTTCCCGCCGCTGCTCGAACATTGCCGCCGAACCGGCAAACCGCTCGCACTGTTCGCCCAGACCGGTAGCGCCGCCCTGCCGTGGTTCATCGGCTCCGGGGTCACCGCCGTGTCCGCCGAGCCGTACCCGTTCTTCTGGCTCGACGGCGGGCCCACCGCGATCTACCGGTACTCGACCGCACCGCAGGAGGACGTTCGTTGACCGAGCCGACCAACCCGGGTCTGCTGTCGCTGCTGCGGGGAACGCCGCTGGCGCACGTGCACACCCCGCTGCCGGACCAGCACCCGGGCTTCTGGGCGAAGCTGGAATGCCTCAGCGCGGGCGGGATGAAGGCGCGGGCGGCGGTGTCGATGCTGCGCGGAGCCCGGTCGCGCGGCGAACTCCGGCCCGGTGCGCCCGTCGTGGAGTCCACCAGCGGCACCCTCGGCGTCGGGCTGGTCTTCGCCGGGCAGGCGCTGGGGCACCCGATCGTCCTGGTCGTGGACCGCGAACTGGAAAGCAGCATGCGCTCGCTGCTGCGCGCGCACGGCGCCCGCGTGGAGGTGGTCGACCGGCCGCACCCGGTGGGCGGGTGGCAGCAAGCACGGCTGGAGCGGGTCCGCGAGCTGTGCGCGGAGCTGCCCGGTGCCTATTGGCCGGACCAGTACAACAACCCGGACAACCCGGCCGGGTACCACGGACTCGCCGAGGAGATCGTGGCGGAACTGGGCACCGCTGACGTGCTGGTGTGCAGCGTCGGTTCCGGCGGGCACAGCGCGGGCGCGGTTCGCACGCTGCGGCGGCATTGGCCGCGGCTGCGGCTGATCGGAGTGGACACGGTCGGCTCCACCATCTTCGGCCAGCCTGCGCGGCACCGGATCATGCGCGGGCTCGGCAGCAGCATCTTCCCGCGCAACGTGGCTTACGGAGAGTTCGACGAAGTGCACTGGGTCGGTCCCGGTGAGGCCGTCGACTCCTGCCGCAGGCTGGCCGCGCACTCGTTCGTCAGCGGCGGGTGGAGCACCGGGGCGGTCGCGCTGGTCGCGGCGTGGGCGGCCCGGCGCGAAGTGGGAACGCGGGTCGTCACGGTCTTTCCGGACGGGCCGCAGCGCTACCTGGACTCGATCTTCAACGACGACTTCTGCCGCGCGAACGGGCTGCTGGACCGGCCGATCGCGAATCGTCCGGTCGAGATCGCGCACCCGCAGGCGTTGGAAGTGCACGGGTGGGCGCGTTGCCGAGCGGTGCACGACCCGGCGTCGGCGGTGGAGGTACCGGCATGAGAATCCGTTGGCACAGCGAGAAGTTGCTGCTGCGCGAACCGTTCCGGATCTCGCGCTCGGTGATGCATGAACGCGGTGCGGTGTGCGTCGAGCTCTCCGACGGCGAGCACGTCGGGCGCGGCGAAGCCGTCACCAGCGTCTACTACGAGCTGGATGAAGCACGGATCATCGAGCAGCTCGCCGGGTTGCAGCCGGCGGTGCAACGCTGCGACGACCCGGCCGACTTCCTCGGCGAGCTGCCCGCGTGGTCGGCGCGGCTCGCCCCCGGCGTGCTGTCCGCTGTGGACGCTGCGCTGCACGAGCTGCTCGCGCTGCGCAACGGAATCGCGGTGCACGAGCTGCTCGGCGCGCCGCCGCCCGGGGACGTACCCACCGCCTGCACCATCGGGATCGTGCCGGCCGAGCAGGCGGTGCGGACCGCGGTCGACCTCACCGGCCAGGGCTTCCGCGTCCTCAAGATCAAAATCGGTGCTGCTGCCGGGGAGCGCGGTGGAGACGACCTCAGCAGGCTCGCGGCGATCCGCGCCGCGGCGCCGAACGCCCGGCTCCTGCTCGACCCGAACGGTGCGTGGGAACCCGAGCAGGCGCTGCGGTTCCTCGAAACCGCCGAGCAGTACGGCGTTTCCGCCGTGGAACAGCCCATCGCGCCCGGCGACAAGGAACGGCTCGGCTGGGTGGCGCAGCGCAGCCCGATCCCGGTGATCGCCGACGAGGACGCGGCGTCGCTGGCGGACGTGCGCGAACTCGGTTCGTCGGTGCACGGCGTGAACATCAAGCTCGCCAAATGCGGTGGCTTGCAGGCGGCGAGTGAACTCATCACGACGGCGCGGGGAGCCGGTGTGGACGTGATGCTCGGCTGCCTGGTCGCGAGTTCGCTCGGCATCGCGCCCGCGGTGCACCTGGCAGGCCTGGCCGGCTGGGTCGATCTCGACGGGCATCTGCTGCTCGCCGAAGACCCGTGGGAGGGCATCGGCGGCACCGACGGCGTGCTGCGGCTCAGCGGCGAACCGGGGTTGGGCGTGCGCCCGAGGCGGGCGTTATGAGCACGTGGCGGCTGATCCGCAGCTTTCCGCTGGCGGTGCAGGTGCTGCTGGTCAACCAGCTCGGCGTGAACACCGGCTTCTACCTGCTCATCCCTTACCTGTCCGGGTACCTCGGGCACGACCTGGGGATGTCCGCGGCGCTGGTCGGGGTGGTGCTGGGGGTGCGCAACCTGAGCCAGCAGGGGCTGTTCCTGCTCGGCGGCACCGCATCGGACCGGCTCGGCGCGCGCGGCGTGATCATCGCTGGTTGCGCGCTGCGCACGGTCGGGTTCGGGCTGTTCGCGCTCGGGACCTCGCTGCCCGTGCTGCTGTTCGCCTCCGTCCTCAGCGGACTTGCCGGGGCGTTGTTCAACCCGGCGGTGCGGGCATACCTCGCCGAAGAGGCGGGGGATCGGCGCGCCGAGGCGTTCTCCCTGTTCAACGTGTTCGCCAATACCGGCGCGCTGCTGGGGCCGTTGCTGGGCAGCGCGCTCGTCGTCGTCGGTTTCGCGACCTCGGCGGTCGTCGCGGCGGTGCTGTTCGCGCTGTTGACCATCGCGCAGCTCGCCGTGCTGCCGCCGCGAGCGGTACCGCGGCGGTCCACCACGGTGCTGGCGGATTGGCGGAGAGTGCTCAGCGACCGCCGCTTCCTGGTGTTCACGCTCGCGCTGACCGGGATGTTCGCGTTGCAGAACCAGCTCTACCTGGTGCTGCCGATGGAGGCCGCCCGGCTCACCGGGTCCAGCGGCACCGTGGCCGCGGTGTTCCTCGTGTCCACAGTGGCCAGCCTTGCGCTGCAGGTGCGGATCACCCGGTGGTTCCAGCACAGGTGCAGCCGGGGCAACGCGATCGCCATCGGAATGGTGCTGATGGGCCTGGCCTTCGTGGCCACCGCTCTCGGAGCGGCGCTGGTCGCGCCGGCGGATTCCGCGAGCGGTGCCGCCGAGACGTTGCTGCGGTTGTCTCCGGTGCTGCTGGCGGCGCTGGTGCTCACCGGCGGGCTGATGCTGGCGCAGCCGTTCGTCAACGAACTCATCCCCGCATTCGGGCTCGGATCGTTGTCGGGCACGTATTTCGGGGTTTTCTACCTCGCTTCCGGGATCACCGCCGCAGCGGGCAACGCGGCGATCGGTTGGCTCAGCGATGCGGCTGGCGGTGCGTGGCCGTGGGCGCCGTCCGCGCTGTGCGCGCTGATCGGCCTGGTGTCCGGAATCGCCGTGTTCGCCCTGGAGCGCAACGGACTCGTCGGCCCTGCGACGTCCGGATCAGCCGAACCGACCGGATCAGCCGGACGACCCAAACCATCGGGAGACCCGAGTTGTCGCACGACGCCAACTTCCTGACCGACAACCCCGAGCTCTACGAGGCGCAGTTCCCCGACGCAGACCGGCTCGCGGCGCGTTTCGTGCTGGACATGCTCGGCCGGTTCGGCGGCGGCCGCGAACTGCTCGACGTGGGGTGCGGCACCGGGCGCGACGCGGCCTGCTGGACGCAGCACGGCTACGACGTCACTGGGCTGGACAACTCGCCGCGCATGGTGGAGCACGCCGCGGCGCGGTGCCGCGAAGCCGACTTCATCGTCGCGGACATGCGGGAGTTCGACCTCGGCGCGGTCTTCGACGTCGTCACCTGCCTCGACAGCGCTTTCCTGTACTGCCACAGCAATGCCGAATTGGACTCCTTCCTGGACCGCTGCCGCAGGCATCTGCGTCCCGGCGGGCTGCTGGTCGCGGAAATGCGCAACGGATCGTTTTTCCTTGGCAACACCGAACTTCTGGACGGGCCGCGCGAGCGCACCCTCAGCTGGGAAGGCGTGTCCTACCACTCCAGCACCCGGTTGTGGATCGACCACGCGGAACAGCTTCTGCGCCGCGAACGGATCTGGGACTGGCCCGGCAACCCGCGGCCGCTGACCCAGCGGTCCGCTTGGCGGCTGCTGTTCCCGCAGGAACTGCGGCACGTGCTGGAACACGCCGGTTTCGAGGTGCTCGCGCTGTTCGACGAGCCCGGCCCGCGCACCGAACCGGCTTGGCAGCCCGGTGCCGAACTCCGCGACGGCCTCGCCGGGGACCGGCTGCACCTCATCGCCCGCACCGTTCCGTGAAGCCGAGCCCTTCGCGGAGGCGGCTCGCGGCAGCACGGACCGCTCCCGCACCTGAACTCGTCCGACCTGACTGGGAATGGAGAACCGCGCCGATGAACGACCACAAGCCCGCCACGAGACCTGCCACGGCGACGCCGGAAGCCGCCGCGGACTCGGGACCGCTGGGCTCGATGTAAACCGCAGCGGTGCCGCCGTTGAATTTGTTGAGCCAGAGTTTCTTC
>NZ_JAFRFW010000576.1:0-2032 GCF_017434145.1 Saccharopolyspora sp.
CATCACCGCGTGAAGAACAACCTGCAGACCGTGGCCGCGTTGTTGCGGTTGCAGGCCCGGCGCACCGGCAATCCGGAAGCACGGCTGGCGCTGGACGAGTCGGTGCGGCGGGTCACTTCGATCGCGCTCGTGCACGAGACCTTGTCGATGTCGGTGGACGAGCGGGTCGACCTGGACGACGTCGTGGACCGGGTCATCCCGATGATGAGCGATGTCGCGGTCGCGGAGACCGGGGTGAAGGTCCGGCGGGACGGCCGTTTCGGCGTGGTGCAGGCCGAGTTGGCAACGCCGCTGGTCATGGTGCTGACCGAGCTGGTGCAGAATGCGTTCGAGCACGCTTTCCCGGCGGAGACCGGGGGAGAGGTCGTCGTGCAGGCGGAGCGTTCGGCGCGTTGGCTGGACGTTGTCATCACCGATGACGGTCAGGGCCTGCCGAAGGGTTTCTCCCTCGAACGCGCTGAATGCCTCGGCCTGCAGATCGTGCGAACCCTCGTCGAGTCCGAACTGCGGGGTTCGTTGAGCCTGCGCGGTCGAGGTAGGCAACGCGGTACGGAAGCGGTGTTGCGCGTTCCGTTGAAGTACCGGCGCTGAGCTCGCCGCTGCAGGCGGTGCGTCGATGTGTCGGCAGGCCCTGCGGGGTGGCCTGGCTGGGATCGATCGGCTCGGTCGTCGGTGCTACGGGGGTGTGCACCGGGACCGGCATCGACGCTGATCGACCCGGTTCTCGTCGGGGGGTTTCCGTTGTTTCAGTGGCGGCCGCCGTGTGGTCGCCGGGGCGGGAGCAGGGTCGGCCGGGATGCTCTGCGGCCGACCCGCTACGCTAGTTGAGCTGTCAGCGGATTCGCTGCTCAGGCGTTGGTGCGAGCCGCCCGAGTGCGCGAGCTGCGCCGCTTGAGCGCGCGCCGCTCGTCCTCGCTCATGCCGCCCCAGACACCGGCGTCCTGGCCGCTCTCCAGTGCCCAGGCCAGGCACTCGGAAGCAACCGGGCAGCGCCGGCACACGGCTTTCGCCTCGGCGATCTGCAGCAGCGCAGGACCGCTGTTCCCTACGGGGAAGAACAGCTCGGGGTCCTCGTCACGGCAAACCGCATCGTGGCGCCAGTCCATCGTTCCTTGCTCCTCGCTAGGCGCGCCCCGTGGCGCGCCGGTAGTTCGTTCGGGGTGTTTGTGAATGCTTTCACGGAGTCCGTGTGCTTGTGAATGCTTTCACGAACTGCCGTGATGTCAAGAGTTCGATCTAGTCCCGTGAGTCAACTCACCTGAAAGATCGATGGGTCTTGACCAGCGGTTTCAGATGATCGCTGGTCACGGACGGGGTCGCCGACCAGTGATCGGGGTCCGTTACGAGAAGGTTATACAGCGACCCGCAATGCGTCCGGGATCGAAGCGAACTCGATCACCGATCGCTCGCCCAGGTTGTCGCCGTCCACCTGCAAGCGCAACGGCTCCCGACAGGCTACGTGCAGGTGCCCCACGTCCGCACGGCGAAAAGCGTTTCTTCCGTGTGGTTTCGCTCTACCGCGGAGCATCTGCGCGATGTAGCGCAGCACAGCGTAAGCGTTCATGTCGCTGAGCGAGAAGATCCCGAGCCCGGTATCGAACGTGGTGTCCGGATTCATCCGCATCGGCCGGGAGCCGAGGTAGGTCCACGGGTCGGTGTTCGACACGAACGCGGTGTGCAGGCCGCTGACCGGTGCTTCGCCGTCTGCCTGCACGGTGATCTGGGCGGGTCGCTGCGCCACGCGGAAATAGCAGGCCAGCGCGGTGCGCGCGTAGAGCGCCGGGGTGACTTCCCGGCCGCGGCCGCGGAGCCGGTCGACTTCGGCCACCACGTCGGCGTCCCAGCCCACGCCTGCGTTGAAGGTGAACCAGCGGTCGTTGGCCTTGCCCAGGCCGACGCGGCGGCCGGTGCCTGCGGCGACCGCCTCCAGCAGGCGGTGGGTGGCCTCGACCGGATCCTTGGGCAGGCCCAGGGCGCGGGCGAACACGTTCGCCGAGCCGCCCGGCACCACGCCGTGTGCATCCACGACGGC
>NZ_JAFRFW010000577.1:0-9831 GCF_017434145.1 Saccharopolyspora sp.
GAGCCGGTCACCGGCCGGGCTCAGCGGCGGCTACATGTGTTGGACGTGCGTGAACCGATCGGCCTCGCCTGCCTCGGCCAGCGCGGCCCTGCCGATCTCGTTGAGCACCAGCCGAGGTTCGTCCAACGGTGCTTCGAGCCGTTCGCGGATCCGGACGAGCGCGGCGACTCCGTCCGCGGTGAGCTGCTCGATGCCCGACAGCTCCAGCACCACCACCTGGTTCGGCGCGCGGTTGTCGGCGACGAGGCGTTCCAGGTCAGGTGCGGTCGTGGCGTCGAGGCTCCCGGTGACGGTGACGACGGTGCGCTGGTCCGCGAACATCGTCACGGGGGATTTGCGGGGCGAAGCGGTCATGCGGTTCCTCCTGATGGATGTGCGTAGACCTGATCATCGCGGGACCGGCGGATCGCTCCCTCCGGACGAACCCCCATATCTGCCCGGAAAACGAGCAGGGCGCTCCCCGTCCCGGAGAGCGCCCTGCGATCTAGCGGTCGTACGTCAGCCCACCGGCGCGCTACCGCCTTCGACGACGGGCAGCCCGGCGCCCGCCCAGGCGCGGAAACCGCCGACCAGGTCGGTGGCCCGGCCCAGCCCGAGCTCGCGGGCCTGCGCCGCGGCGAGGCTGGAGGCGTAGCCCTCGTTGCACACCAGGACCACCGGCTGGTCGGTGCGCAGCCCGTCGAGCCGGTGCGGGCTGGAGGGGTCCAGCCGCCACTCCAGCACGATCCGTTCGACGGTCAGCGCACCCGGGATCTCGCCTTCGGCCAGCCGGTTCGACTGCGGACGGATGTCGATCAGCAGCGCGCCGCGCCGTTGCAGCTCGGCGGCCTGCTGCGGGCCGACGCGGTCCAGTTCGCTGCGCGCGTCGGTCAGCAGGTGGTCGATGCCGTACGGACCGGGGTCCGGGGTGCGTTGCACGGGTACCTCGCTCATCCGAGCTCCCTCCGGATCGGCCCGGCGGGCGCCGGGGTCTCGTCGGGCACATCGGCCAGGTCGGTGTAGTGCCGCACCGGCAGCAGCGGCGGCGAGTAGGCGTGCACGCTCGCCGAGTTCACCGTGCTGGTGTTGCGCACCTGGTGAGCCCGGCCCGCGCCGAAGCCGATGGAGTCGCCCAGCTCGTGGCTCCTGGTGCGCACCGGTCCGGCCGGGTAGCGGTAGTCCTCCCGGACCTCGCCGAACAGCACCGCGAACGAGCCGGACGCGCCGCCGTGGTCGTGCGGTTCGGTGCCCTGCCCGGGAGCCCAGGACAGCAGCCACAGCTCGACGCCCGCGGTCAGGCCGAGCCGCGCCCACCAGCGCTCCCGCTCGTCGATCCGGACGATGTCCAGCAGCGAGCCGGTCAGTTCGGTGATCACCAGGTGGGTGAGGTCGCGCAGCTCGCGCGGCGTCCACAGGTCGTGGTCCGGCCGGATCGAGTCGCGCAGCAGCGGCGAGTCGATGCCCGGGTGCAGTTCGTACGCGCCGAGTTCGGGGATCTCTTCGGTCGGGGTGTACTGGGAGATGTGCGTTGGTGCGGACATGCTTCGTTCCGTTCGTTCGCAGGTGCTCGGAACGGATCGACGTGCGCGGGCGCGCCCGGCTGCTTCGGTCCGGTGCTCGTGGAGCTGGGCGGCGAGCGTGCGCGGGCGGGCTCGTGGCGGAAGGTTCGCGGTGCCGCGCCGTCGACCCGGTAGGTCGCGGGGACTGGCGCGTCAGTGACAGGCCGACGTGACGACCAGGAACAGGTCGACCACGCGGTCGCGGGTCAGGAACGAATCCGGCACGGCCGCGATCCTGGCACGACGCCCTCGGCGGGACCAACATCCGCCGTTGCCGGTCCCGCCATCTGGTCACCCCGAGTCCGATCTTGTCGGGCGAGCAGATCGTTCACCCGGTTCGAGCTGCCCGGTCAGGGTGGCGCGTCGGCGTGTCGGCGCGGTCCGCGTGCGCGCGATCGACTTCGAGCGAACGGACCGTTGGTCCGAATAGGTTGGGCGAACAGGCCGTTCGCTCGGAAAAGCTGCTCGCAAACCGGTGAGCAGGTCAGCGGCAGGCGAGTGAGCGGCAAGCGGATCAGCGGTCAGGCGGATCAGCGGCAGGCGGAGGGGCCGCCGGTGAGGCCGGTGCGGAAGGCGTCGACCCGGTCCGCGCCGGTGAGCGCCTGGCCGCCCTGCGCGTCGCGGGACACGGCGTCGGAGACCAGCAACGTCTCCACGGCTTCGTCGAGGTCACCCGCCGACAGGTCCGGTGTCCGAGCGGTGTACGCGCCGGTGAGGCAACTGGCCGCGCGCCCGGCATCGGGCCCGGTGGTGGGCCGGCCGAGCGCGCCCAGCGCGGCGATCGCCTGCCGCGAAGCCAGCAGCGTCGCGGTCGCCTGATCCCCGATGTCGTCGTGCAGCGCGCTGAGTCCGGCGCGGTCGAACACGACAGCAGGCCCGCCCGCGCAGTAGCTCACCGGCGCGGCAGCGCAGCCCGAACCCTCGGCGGGCCGGATCGGCGGGGCGGCCGGGCCCGGCTCCGCGACCAGCTCGTCGAAGAACTCCGCGCCGGGGCGCCGGGCGAGAACATCGTCGAACCGCTGGTTGCCGTCGTCGGCACGTCCGTTGGTCAGCCGGTCGCTGTCCGCGGGAACCTGCCCGCACTGGCCGGGACCGCGCTGGTAGCCGTCCTGGAAAGCGGTGATCCGGTCGAACGAGCTGCCGTGCGCATCCCCTGAACCGGCACCGACCGGATCCCGGAACACGATCAGCGCGTGCAACGCCTGGTCCCGCTGCTGATCGGTGAATCGCAGATGCGGCGCGTGCCCATCGGCGGCCGAGCGCATGAACGCCCCCGCGTAGCAGTCGGCTCCGGCTTCGGTGCGCATCGGATCACGGCTGCTGCCGACGTCCATGCCCGCGCGCTGCTGCACCGCGTGCCCGAGCTCGTGCGCGAGCACGACCGCGACCGCCGCGTCCCCGTAGTGCTCCCGCAGCACCGGCAGCAGCGCGCCGCGGTCCCAAGCGATGGCGTCGACCGAACCGCAGTAGTACGCGTTGCCCTCCAAGCTCTGCACCGTGCCGGAGCACGGCGGCGGGCGGCTGTCCGCGGCCGAGGTGTCGGCCGAGTAGAAGCCGCCGTCGAGGTCGTGCCAGGGCTTGCCGAACAGCTCGGGGAAGGTCGCCGACCAGTACGCCTGCACGTCGGTGACCACGCTCGCGGCGAGCCGGTCGATCGATCCGCCGTCGGTGCCGTGCACGAACGCGGGATCCACCCGCGGCGGGCCCGCGTCCGGTCGCGGTGCGCGCGCGGGTGCGCACCCTGCGAGCACGAGCGCCAGCAGGGCGACGGCAAGGACCAGCAACCGTGGTGCGCGCACCGCCTCAGCTTCGCATCATCGAGTTGATCATCTCGTTGCGGCTTCGGAACACGCTGTCGAACGGCGGGCGATATCCTCGCCCGCCGTGAGAGCCGTCCACCGATTCACCGTTCGAGCGCACCTGCCGGAACCGCTGGCGGCGCTGGGCACCCTGGCGACGAACCTGCGCTGGACCTGGCACCCGCCCACCCAGGACCTGTTCGCTGCGGTGGACCCGGAGGTCTGGTCGCGGGTGGGCGGTGACCCGCTGCGGCTGCTGGAGGAGGTTCCGGCGCAGCGGCTGCGCGAGCTCGCCCAGGACGAGGACTTCCTGGCCCGCACCCGCGCCGTGGACGACGACCTGCGGCACTACCTCACGGTTCCGCGCTGGTACCAGCAGCGGCAGTCCGAGGGGGCGGTGCTGCCTTCGGCGGTGGCGTACTTCTCGATGGAGTTCGGGGTCAGCGAGGCGCTGCCGAACTACTCCGGCGGCCTCGGCGTGCTCGCGGGGGACCACCTGAAATCCGGCTCCGACCTGGGCGTTCCGCTGATCGGCGTGGGGCTGCTGTACCGCTCCGGCTACTTCCGCCAGGCGCTGTCCGAGCAGGGCTGGCAGCTGGAGCACTACCCGGTGCAGGACCCGCGCGCGCTGCCGCTGGAGACGCTGACCGAACCGTCCGGCGCGCCGATCACCGTGCAGGTGGCGATGCCGGGAGGGCGGCTGCTGCGGGCGCGGATCTGGAAGGCGCAGGTCGGCAGGGTTCCGCTGCTGCTGCTGGACACCGACCTTCCGGACAACGACGACGATCTGCGCGGCACCACCGACCGGCTCTACGGCGGCGACTCGGACCACCGCATCCGGCAGGAGATCCTGGCCGGCGTGGGCGGTGTGCGGGCGGTGCGCGCGTACTGCGAGCTCACCGGGCACGCCCAGCCGGAGGTGTTCCACACCAACGAGGGCCACGCCGGTTTCCTCGGGCTGGAGCGGGTTCGCGAGCTGACCGGCGAGCTGGACTTCGACGAGGCGGTCGCGGCGGTGCGCGCGGGCACCGTGTTCACCATGCACACGCCGGTACCGGCGGGCATCGACCGCTTCCCGGTGGACCTGGTGCGGCACTACTTCGGCGACGGTTCTTCGCAAGCGCTGCTGCCCGGTGTGCCGACGGATCGCGTGCTCGCGCTGGGCGCCGAGGACAACCCGGGCATGTTCAACATGGCGCACATGGGGTTGCGGCTGGCCCAGCGCGCAAACGGTGTCTCGCGGTTGCACGGCGGCGTGAGCCGCAAGATGTTCCGCGGGCTGTGGCCCGGTTTCGGCGTCGAGGAGGTGCCGATCGGCTCGGTCACCAACGGCGTGCACGGGCCGACCTGGTCGGCGCGCGAACTCGGCAAGCTCATCGGTGAGTCCGAAATGGACAGCGGTGCGGGATTGCGCGGCATGGAACCGGTGAGCGATCCGCTGCTGTGGGAGCTGCGCAGCTCGCTGCGCGCCCGGCTGGTCGACGAGGTGCGCAGGCGGCTGCGGCACGCCTGGTTGCAGCGCGGTGCCTCGGACCTCGAATTGGGTTGGTGCGACTCGGTTTTCGACCCGGACGTGCTCACCATCGGCTTCGCCCGCCGAGTGCCGACCTACAAGCGGCTGACGCTGCTGCTGCGCGACACCGATCGGCTCAAGCGGCTGCTGCTGGACCCGGACCGCCCGGTGCAGGTCGTGGTCGCGGGCAAATCGCACCCGGCCGACGAGGGCGGCAAGGCGATGATCCAGCAGATCGCGAAGTTCGCCGACGATCCGCAGGTGCGCCACCGCATCGCCTTCCTGCCGGACTACGACATGTCGCTGGCGCGCTACCTGGTCTCGGGCTGCGACGTGTGGCTGAACACTCCGGTGCGGCCGCTGGAGGCGTGCGGGACGTCCGGGATGAAGGCCGCGCTCAACGGCGCGCTGAACCTGTCGGTCCGCGACGGCTGGTGGGACGAGATGTTCGACGGCGAGAACGGGTGGGCCATCCCGAACGCCGACGGGGTCACCGACCCGAACCGCCGCGACGACCTGGAGGCCGCCGCGCTCTACGAACTCATCAACACCAGCGTCGCGCCCGCGTTCTACGAGCGCACCGCCGACGGCGTGCCGGGCAAGTGGATGTCGATGGTGCGGCACACGCTGGCCAACCTCGGACCGCAGGTGCAGGCGTCGCGGATGGTGCGGGAGTACGTCGACCGGCACTACGGCCCTGCCGCGCGGTCGGTGCAATCCGTTTGCGCGCAGGAATACCGGGGTGCGCGGGAGGTGGCCGGATACCGCGCGCGGCTGGCCGCGGCGTGGACCCGGGTGCAGATCCGGAACACCTCGATGAGCGTCGAGGACGGGCGCACGCCGCTGCTCGGCGGGCGGGTGACGGTGCGGGCCGAGGTGCACCTGGCCGGGCTGCAACCGTCCGATGTGGACGTCGAGGTCGTGGTCGGGCGGGTGGACGACGACGACGAGTTGCACGACTTCATGGCGCATTCGATGCAGCACGGCGACGGCGAGCACTACGAGGCCACGGTGACGTTGCCGCACGCCGGTCCCGCCGGGTACACGGTGCGCGTGCTGCCGAAGCATCCGCTGCTGTCCGGCCCCGCCGAACTCGGCAGGATCGTGCTGGCCTGAGCCCGCGCCGTCGCCCGGCCGCGACCTCGCCCGACACGCCCGCGCGCCACCCGATCAGCGCTGCTCCTCCTGGAGTGAACGGACTGTCCGGCCGACTGGATTGGACGAACGGTCCGTTCACCCGGAGTGCCTCGCCTGATCGGCGGTTGCGGAATTGGTCCGTGTGCGGGGAAAGGTGCCAAGGCGTGAGCGTCGTCGGAGTCGTGGCGGCGCCCGATAGGCTGCGGCGCGGCGGAAGTGAGCGGGGGCGGATTCCGCGACCAAATCGGACCTGCGAACAGGATGGGGCACCTGAAGTGGCAGCGGGTTCGGCAGGCACCGGGCGCAGCAGGCGGATCGTCGGCGTGGTGCTCGCGCTGATCTCGTGCGTCGCCTTGCTCGGCGGCTGCTCCCGGGTGATCAGCGGTACGCCCACCACGGCGGGCCGGGCCGCCACCGACGACGTCGCGGGCTTACCCGCGAGCAACGGGCCCAGTGGCCCGAAAAGCGGTGCGCAACCCTCCACGCTCCCGGTGGAAGGCACCGACAACGGTGAGATGGATCGGCTGGCCCGCGACGCGGTCGCCGATGTGCAGTCCTACTGGCGGCAGCGGTTCCCGGAATCCTTCGACGGCAAGGAATTCGAGCCGGTCAAGAAGCTGGTCTCCTACGATTCCGGTGCGCCCGGCGGGAATCTGTGCGGCAAGAGCACGCAGGGCGCCGAGAACGCCTTCTACTGCGCGCAGGAGGACACCGTCGCGTGGGACCGCGCGCAACTGCTCCCGCAGCTGCGCGCCAGTTTCGGCCCGATGGCGGTGGTGACCGTGCTCGCGCACGAAATGGGCCACGCCGTGCAGGCCCGCGCAGGCACCGCGCCGCCGGACGCTCCGGCGATCGTGCTGGAGCAGCAGGCGGACTGCTTCACCGGCACGTTCTTCCGGCACGTCGCCGAAGGCGGCGCCGAGCACTTCCAGGTCTCCACCGGCGACGGCCTGAACGAGGTCATGGGCGTGCTCAACTACATCCGCGACACCCCTGCGGACGGCGATTTCACCGGCACCGGTGCGCACGGCAGCGCGTTCGACCGGGTCACCGCCTTCCAGGACGGCTTCAGCGGCGGCCCGCAGCGCTGCGCGGAGCTGGACGCCGCGGAGGTCAAGCAGCGCACCACCCAGTTCCGGTTCTGGCAGGACGACCAGGAGCAGGACCTGCCGGTCGACCAGCGGAACCTGACGCAGGTGCGCGACAGCCTGCGCGAGGTGTTCCGGGACACCGGCGCGCAGCCGCCGCAGATCGTCGGCGAACCGCGCAGCTGCCCCGGAATGCGCGGCACCCGGCCGGTTTCCTACTGCCCGGCCACGAACACCGTCTCGCTGTCGATGGACGGGCTGCAGAAGATCGCCAACCCGCCCGCCAAGGACGACCCGAACTCCGGTTACGGCGACTTCGCCGCCTACGCGCAGTTCGCGTCCCGCTATGCGCTGTCGGTGCAGCGAGCGGCCGGTCTGCCGCTGGAAGGCGGCAACGCGGGACTGCGCACGGCGTGCATGGTCGGGTCGTGGAGCGGGCTGCTGGTCGAGGACCCGATCGGGCAGCGCAACCCGGTCGGCAAGCTGCGCATCGCGCCCGGTGACGTCGACGAGGGCGTCGCCGCGCTGCTCGGCGGCGACAGCCTCATCGCGGCCGGCATCAACGGCGAGCAGGTACCGGCCGGATTCGCCCGCGTGGAAGCCTTCCGCACCGGATTCCAGCAAGGCTTCGCGCCATGCAGCACCAGATATCCGTGAGCCGTGATTGCGCCGGATGGCCCTGCGCCCGCTCGGTGAGACGGCCGCACCCGGTGGAAAAAACCCTTGCGGCGCAACCACTTCCATCGCCGCGCGTCTACCGGTCATGGCTGGTGTTCGAGAGCTGAACTGGGACGGCCTGGTCAACGGCCGGGACCTGGGCGGGCTGCCCGCCCGTCGGGGGCGGAGCGTGCGGCGGGCAGCGCTGGCCCGCTCCGGCAACGTCGCGTGGTTGCGCCCGAAGGGCTGGTCGGCGCTGTGGGGGCACGGCGTGCGCACCGTCATCGACCTCACCGACCCCGGCGAGGACGGCCCGGACCGCGCGCCGCGGCCGCCCGGACTCAGCACCGTGCGGTTACCGCTGGACGACAGTTCCGACACCGAGTTCTGGAAGCGCTGGGGTGGCCCGCTGTCGTGCACACCGCTGTACTACGCGGAATTCCTGGAGCGCTACCCGGAGCGCGTTGCCGAGGTGGTGCGTGCCGTGGCCCGCGCCGAACCGGGCGGTGTCCTGGTGCACTGCGGCGGCGGCCGGGACCGCACCGGCCTGATCGTGCTGGTGATGCTCGCGCTGGTCGGCGTCCCCGCGGAGGAGATCGCCGCCGATCACGCGCTGAGCCACGAGCCGCTGCGGCTGCTGGCCGCGGCCGAGGGCCGGGACGACGACGCGCCGAAGATCGCCCGGCTGCTCGCCGAGCACGGGCGCACCGCCGAGGAGGTGCTCACCTCGATCACCGAGACGGTGGATTTCCCGGCCTTGCTCAGCGCGGCCGGGCTTTCCGAACTGGACTTGCAGGCGCTGCGCGCCCGGCTGCTGGACGACCGAGCCGGTTCGCGGCGCAGCAGGGGCGGGCCGATGCAGGCGCGCAGGCGTTCCGCGCGCCGGTCCGTAGGCTTCCACGCATGTGGCTGTGGTTGCGCGCGTGGCTGCGACGCGACCCGCGGCAGACTCGCTTCCTGACCGCGGCGTCGCTGCGCTGGGTGCTGCGCAACCGCGCCCTCACGCCCTGGTACCTGGTCCGGTACTGGCGGCTGCTGAAGCTGCGCGTGCGGCAGCCGCACATCGTGCTGCGCGGCATGGTCTTCCTCGGCCGCGACGTGGAGCTGAGCTGCCGGGCGGGCCTGGCCCGGATGGAGATCGGCCGCTGGGCGCACTTCGGCGACGGCACCGCGGTGCGCTGCCACGAGGGTTCGCTGCGCATCGGCGACAAGGTGGTCTTCGGCAGGCACGACACCGTCAACTGCTGGCTGGACGTGGAGATCGGCGCGTCCACGCTGGTCGCGGACTGGATCTACCTGTGCGACTTCGACCCCGGCACCGGCGACCTCGCCCGCCCGATCAAGGACCAGGGCATCGTGAAGACACCGGTGCGCATCGGCCCGGACTGCTGGCTCGGCGCGAAGGTCACCGTGCTGCGCGGCACCCGCGTCGGCCGCGGTTCGGTGCTGGGCGCGAACGCCGTGGTGCGCGGCGACGTGCCGGAGAACTCCATCGCCGCGGGCGTTCCCGCGCGTGTCGTGCGCCACCGGGCCGATGCGGAATGAGCGCTGCGGCACACCGGTTCGGGGATTCATGAGACGGATTCGCGCGGCGGTGCCGGTTGCTTGCATGACCACTGCTCAGCGGCTACGCCGCTGACAAGACAAGGACCCAAGACCAAAGTGAGCCCTTATTCGGAGGCGCCGCCCCGGTCCGGTTCTCTATCCTGGAACGAAGTATGGGCAAGTCACCTGTGAGCTCCCCGCTGGCCGATCTGCGCGAACGCCTGCCCGGGCTGATGTTCGGCGATCAGCAGCGGCTGCGCCGCCGCATCGAGGGCGCGCGCAAGATCCGCGACGCGCAGGCGCTGGACTCGGTGGCGGACGAGATCGCCAGCGACGTCGCCGCCGCCGAACTCCGCGTCGAGCAGCGCCGCGCGGCGATGCCGCGGATCAGCTACCCCGAGCAGCTGCCGGTCAGCGCCCGCCGCGACGACCTGCTCGAAGCGATCCGGGACAACCAGGTGGTGATCGTGGCCGGTGAGACCGGCTCCGGCAAGACCACCCAGATCCCCAAGATGTGCCTGGAGCTGGGCCGCGGCGTGCAGGGCGTGATCGGC
>NZ_JAFRFW010000578.1:0-5180 GCF_017434145.1 Saccharopolyspora sp.
AGCACGGGCAGGCGAAGCCCGCCGCGACGTCGACGGCCGTGGCCGAAGCCGAGGCGCCGGTCGACGATCCGCTCCCGGAACTGCTCGACAACGACGCGGCGGACGAGCCGCAGCCGGACGCTCCGGAGCGTTCCGAGCTGCCGGAGATCACCGAGCCGCGCGGCCGGGTCGCCCCGTGGGAACGCGGCGGTGCCCAGCGCACCGCTCCGCGCGCGGACTGAGCCGCTGGGCGGTCGGCCCGCGCCCACATCCGCGAGCGAGCGCGGAACGGAGCGGACGCCGCGCGCCCGGTGGCTCCTTCGAACGGCTCGTCCCGAACGGTTCGCACTTTCCCGGCACGGCTGGCCCGCCGCAACGGGCCGACGCGCCCGCACACCACCTGATCAGCAGGGTCCGTTCCGGGGCGAACGGACCGCTGGTCCGACAAGAACGGGCGAACAGGTCGTTCACCCCGGGCGAAGCTGCGATGCGCGGCTCGCGGCGGAGACGCTGCGGAACAACAAGCGGCCCCGCCCACCCGAACCGGGTGAGCGGGGCCGTGTCGCAGCGGAACTCAGACGGAGCCGCCCGCGGAGACCTCACCGCGCTGGCGCGCACCGAGCCGCGAGTGGTTGCGGCCGTACAGGAAGTACACCACCACGCCGGCGATCATCCACACCACGAACCGCACCCAGGTCAGCGCGGTCAGGTTCAGCATCAGCCACAGGCAGGAGATGATCGCCAGCACCGGGATCAACGGCACCAGCGGCGCCCGGAACCCGCGCGGCAGGTCCGGCCGGGAACGCCGCAGGACGATCACCCCGGCGGAGACCAGGATGAACGCGAACAGCGTGCCGACGTTGACCATCTCTTCGAGCTTGTCCGCCGGGAAGAACGCCGACGCCAGCGCCACCACGACACCGACCAGCACGGTGGCGCGCACCGGCGTGCCGCGCTCCTCGTCGGTCTTGGCCAGCCCGCGCGGCAGCAGCCCGTCGCGGGACATCGCGAACAGGATCCGCACCTGCCCGAGGAACATCACCATCACGACCGTGGTCAGACCGGCCAGCGCGCCGACGGTGATCACGCTCGCCGCCCAGGTGACGCCGTGGATCTGGAACGCGGTGGCCAGCGTCGCCTTCTCATCGCCCTGCGTGGCCAGCTGCGTGTAGTTGACCATCCCGGTCACCACGATCGCCACGGCCACGTACAGCACGGTGACGATGGCTAGCGAGCCGAAGATGCCGCGCGGGGCGTCCCGCTGCGGGTTGCGGGTCTCCTCCGCGGTGGTGGCCACCACGTCGAACCCGATGAACGCGAAGAACACCAGCGAAGCGCCCGCCAGCAGGCCGAAGACGCCGAAGTTGCTGGTCGTGCCGCCGAGCAGCAGCGAAAGCAGCGACTGGTCCAGCTTCGAGGCGTCCTCGACCGCACCCTGCGCCGGCGGGATGAACGGCGAGTAGTTGTCGGAGTTGACGTAGGACAGACCCGCCACCACGACCAGCAGGACCACGAACACCTTGAGGGTGCTGATCACCAGGCTGACTCGCGCGGAGAGCTTGGTCCCCGCCGCGAGCACCGTGGTCAGGATCGCGACCAGCAGCAGCGCGCCCCAGTCGAACTGCAACGGCCCGAGGTCGAACTTCGTCTGCGCGCCCTCGAGCCCGATCAGGCCCAGCACCTGCTGCAGGTAGGTCGACCAGCCCTTGCTCACCGCCGCTGCCGCCACGGCGAACTCCAGGATCAGGTCCCAGCCGATGATCCACGCGATGAACTCGCCGAACGTCGCGTAGGAGTAGGTGTAGGCGCTGCCCGCGACCGGCACGGTGGAGGCGAACTCCGCGTAGCAGACCGCGGCGAGCCCGCACGCGATGGCGGCGATCAAGAACGACACCGAGACCGACGGCCCCGTGATGTCCCCGGCGGTCGACGCGGCGAGGGTGAAGATCCCCGCGCCGACGACGACCGAGACACCGAACACGATCAGGTCCCAAGCGCCGAGGTTCTTGCGCAGCTTGGTGTCCGGCTCGTCGGTGTCCTTGATCGATTGCTCGACCGACTTGGTCCGCCACAGCCCAGTTCCTGGCACTGTCGCCCTCCTCTTCCAACCCGAATGGTGGAACGCACCCTAACGCGGGAGTGTTGCACCGGAAGCGCTGAAAAACAGTGTGGGCCGCACCATTCGTTAATGCTCTGTGACCGCTCCGGCCACCCGGCGGACACCGTGATCGTCCGATTGCTACCGATCGATCACATTGCGCACACACGACCCGCGCCGTCGCAGGTAGGCGCCGCGGGGGCTGAACAAATTCCCGGTATTCCCGCGATCTCCGCGAAAGCGACGGCGGGGTCCGGGCAGAAGCGGCCGATCGCATTCGTCGCGCGGTCGGATCAGTCCTGTTTCGCGGTCTTCTGCTCGGACGTGCGGTCCAGGTCCGGCTCGAGGTAGATCAGCTTGGCCGCGGGCACCTTCTCCCGCACCCGGGCCTCCGCGGCATCGATCTCCAGGGCGACGTCCGCGACCGGCAGCGCGGGCTCCAGCTCGATCTTCGCCGCGACCAGCAGCTCGTCCGGCCCGAGGTACTGGGTGCGGATGTGGATCACCTTGCGCACCCGGTCACCGCGCAGCCCGGCGACGATGTCGTCCAGCACGGCCGGGGCGGCGCCCTCCCCGATCAGCAGGCTCTTCGTCTCCACGATCAGCACGACCGCGATCACGCCGAGCAGCACGCCGATGCCCATCGTGCCGATGCCGTCGAAGACCGGATTACCGGTCAGCACGCTCAGCCCCACACCACCCAGCGCGAACACCAAGCCGAGCAGCGCGCCTGCGTCCTCCAGCAGCACCACCGGCAGCTCCGGGGTCTTGGCCTGCCGGATGAACTGCCACCAGCTCAGCCCGCCCTTGAGCTCGCGGGACTCCATGATCGCGGTGCGGAAGCTGTAGGTCTCCAGCCCGATCGCGATCAGCAGGATCACCACCGCGACCAGCGGGCTGGTCAACGGCTCCGGGTGCTCGATCTTGTGGAAGCCCTCGTAGAGGGCGAACACCGAGCCGAGGCTGAACAGCAGCAGCGCCACGACGAACGAGTAGAAGAACCGGTCCCGGCCGTAGCCGAACGGGTGTTCCTCGGTCGGTTTGCGCTGCGAGGTCTTCTTGCCCACCAGCAGCAGGCCCTGGTTGGCGGTGTCCGCGACCGAGTGCACCGACTCCGCCAGCATCGACGAGGAACCGGTGAACAGGAACCCGCCGAATTTGGCCACCGCGATGCCCGCGTTCGCGGACAGGGCCGCCAGGATCGCCTTGGTACCGCCGCCTGCTGACACGATGTCGCTCCCCAACCACTAGATCGCCGAAGTTCCTAGATCGTCACGAGTTGCCTGGGAATGTACCTGCGCGCCCCGTGGCGCCGAGCCGGTATCCGCGGATCCGCGCGTACCGGGCGAACAGCCCTCAATTGCCGGTCGCCGCGCGGAAGATCTGCGCGGTGCCGTCCACGCAAGCAGGGGTCGCCAGCACCGCCGGGTCGGACGCGGCCAGCCACACCGACTCGCCCTTGGCCAGCTGAAGATCCGGCAGCGAACCGTCCTGCGCGCGCAACCGCACCCCGCCCTTGGTGCACAGCACGATCTGCGGGCCGCCCGAGTCCAGCCGCACCGGTGCCGAAGCCGCCGGGGACCAGTCCACCCGGGACAGCTCGAACTCCTCGGCGGGCGTCCGGTAGACGGTCAGGTTCGCGTCCAGCGACTCGCCCTTGTGCACCCGCATGTCCGCGCAGGTGAAGTCCAGCACCCGCAGCAGCTCCGGCACGTTGACGTACTTCGGCGTCAACCCGCAGCGCAGGATGTTGTCCGAGTTCGCGAGGATCTCCACACCGGTGCCGTGCAGGTAGGCGTGCAGGTTCCCGGCGGGCAGGAAGATCGCCTCGCCCGGCTGCAGCACCAGCCGGTTCAGCAACAGGCTCGCCAGCACGCCCGCGTCGTTCGGGTACGCCTCGCCCAGCTCCAGCACCGTTCGGCATTCCAGGGCGAACTCGCCGTGCTCGCGCACGTGCCGCACGCAGGCGTCCAACAGCTCCGGCATGAGTTCGCGCAGGTAGTGCTCGGGCAGCGTGATCCACGTCGTGAACAGGGCGCGCAACCCCTCCGCGTCCGGCTGGGCGGCCAGCAGACCGGTGTGCGCGCGCAGGCTCGGCACGTCCAGTTCGCCCAGCAACCGCACGGTGCGGTGCGCGTCGCGGAAGCCGGCCAGCGCGTGGAACTCGGTCAGCGCGCAGATCAGCTCGGGCTTCGCGGTCGGATCCGGGTAGTTGCGGTCCGGGGCGTTGCGCGGCAGCCCGGCGCGTTCCTCCCGCTCGAAGCCCTCCGCGGCCTGCTCCGCCGACGGGTGCGCCTGCAGGCTCAACGGCTCGTCGGCGGCGAGCACCTTCAGCATGAACGGCAGCCGGTGGCCCCAGCGGCCGGTGCATTCCGCGCCGAGGTGGTGCGCCGGGTCGGCGCCCAGCAGCTGCAGCAAGGACTCCTCGGTGCCGTCCGGGCGCACCAGCTTCGACGAATCGCCCGGGTGCGCGCCCATCCACAGCTCGGCCTCCGGATGCGGGGTGGGGACGGGCCGCCCGAGCAGATCCGCGATAGCGGTACGCGAGCCCCACGCGTAGGGGCGCACCGCGTTCCGCAGTAACTCCACAGTCGTTCTCGCTTCCTTCGCGGCTCTCCTCGGACGCGAACCGCGGCACCGCCGCGCCGTCCACTCGCTTCGAGCCCACTCGCTATGAGCTCACTCGCTTTAAGCCCACTCGCGTAAGCACTGCACCAGGGTCGATTCCGGCAGCACAGCGCGAACCGCCGGTCAGTGCACCGCCAGCGCCTGCCTGCCGGGCCCGCCCAGCGTGCCCGTCGCCAAGCCGAGGTAGACCGCGGCCAGGTCGAACCGCGCGGCCAGCAGCGCCGAGCGCAACACCGCGTCGTCGCGCACCGCCTCGCCCGGGCTGATCAGGTCGGCGCTGGGCAGCGCTTGCACCGCGGCCCGCTCCGCCGCTTCGGCGTGAGCGTCGTAGCGGGCGCTGACCAGGAAGATCCGGTGCGCTGCCGCCGAGACCTCGTCCGGGTCGGCGAACACGTCCGAACCGGCCTCCGCCGCCTGCCGGTACAACGCGGGACGCGCCACCGCCTGCTGGTAGCCGACCGCATCGCAGGCCATC
>NZ_JAFRFW010000061.1:0-3220 GCF_017434145.1 Saccharopolyspora sp.
GAGCGCCCCGGGCCGCAGGCCTCGGGCCGCTCGACGCCGGCGGGGATGCCGGGCTCGGCCGCACCGCGGTGGTTCGCGTCCTCCCCGGCGGCCGAGGCCGTGTCCGGGAAGGAGGACGATCGTGAGTCAGGTGGGAGCGCTGCTCGCCGACCGGTACCGGCTCGAACGCCGGCTCGGCAGCGGGGGCATGGGCGTCGTGTGGCTCGCCACCGACGAGCGGTTGCGGCGTCCCGTGGCCGTCAAGCAGCTGATCGTGCAGAGCGGCCTCGATCCCGCGCGGGCCGCGGAGGCCCAGCAGCGCGCGATGCGGGAAGGCCGCATCGCAGCCCGGCTGCACCACCCGAACGTCGTCGCGGTGCACGACGTGACCGAGCACGATGGGCTGCCCGTGCTCGTCATGGAGCACCTGCCTTCCCGAAGCCTCGACGACGTGCTCGCCGAGCAGGGTGCGCAGGCTGTGCAGACGGCGGCCGTGATCGGTGCGCACGCGGCAGCCGCGCTGGCCGCGGCGCACGAGGCCGGGATCATCCACCGCGACGTCAAGCCCGCGAACGTGCTGCTCGGCGACGACGGCAGCGTCAAGATCACCGACTTCGGGGTCTCGTTGGCCGCGGGCGATGTCTCGGTGACCCAGACCGGGATGCTCAACGGCACGCCGGCCTTCCTCGCCCCGGAGATCGCGCAAGGGCATCCGCCCGCACCGGCCTCCGACGTGTTCTCGCTCGGTGCCACGCTCTACGCCGCCCTCGAAGGACGGCCCCCGTTCGGCGCGCAGACCGAGAACTCGCTGGCCGTGCTGCACGAGGTCGCCGCAGGCCACGTTCCGCCGCCCCAACGCGCCGGTGCGCTCGGGCCGCTGCTGGCGCAGCTGATGCACCTCGATCCCGCGGCCCGCCCGGCACCGCAGCGGGCGGGCGAGATCCTGCGCGCTCTCGCGGACGGGCAGCCGATCGCGGCCACCGAGTACATCTCCGCCGATGCCTCGACCCAGCCGTTATCGCTGGTCACCGATGCCACCACCGCTCCCGGTCCCGCTCGGAGCACGGGCACGCGGGTGGCCGAACGCCCGGTCGGCGGCGCGGCTGCGACATCCCTCGGTGCTGCCGCCCGGAGGCACCGCAAAGCTCTTGCCGTGCTGGGCGCGACGCTTGCAGCGCTAGTGCTCGTAGCACTGCTGATTCCGCAGCGCGAGTCCCCGACTCCGCCGACCACGCCGCTGGCCGCACCCGCGGAGCTGGAGCGGGTGGCCTCGGACTACTACGCGCTGCTGCCCGAGCATCCGGGCAACGCCTGGACGAGGCTGGGTCCAGGGCTGCAAGCACCGGGGCGAAGCGGCTACGAGCAGTATTGGAACTCCGTGGCCGCGGTGGAAGTCATCGACCCGCCGCACGCGGTCGGCCGCAACGTCCACATCGGAGTCGAGCTGCAGATGGCCGACGGCAGCAAGGTCCGCGAGTTCCACCAGCTCGGCATGACCGCGCACACCGGCGCCCCGCTGATCGAGGCCGACACCGTCGTGCGCACCGAGACAACCGCACCACCTCCGCCGCCACCGGCGCCGGTCGTCATCGAGCGACCAGCGCCGCAGAAGAAGGACGAGGGCAAGGACAGCGGCGAAAACGGCAAGAAGAAGGAGAAGGAGCAGGACTAGCCGCCGGCCGCGGTGGGCTCCGGCAGCAGCGGACGTCGGCCGAGCCGGGCTCTACCGCCAACGAAGTGGCGGATGCTTTGGCCCGCCCGAGCGATCACCGCCGCGATCCCCACAGCTGCTCACTGGCCAACGCGGCACCTTCGGTCAGCGAGCGCAGTTTGGCCCAGGCCACCTCGGGATGCACGCGACCGCCGAGCCCGCAGTCGGTGCCGCCGATGACGTTCGAGCGCCCGACGCGCTCGGCGAAGCGGACCAGCCGCTGCGCCACCAGCTGCGGGTGCTCGACGATGGTCGTGGCATGGCTGACGACACCGGGGATGATGATCTTCCCTGCGGGCAGGCCGATGTCGTCCCAGACCGTGTATTCGTGTTCGTGGCGCACGTTGCCCGCTTCGAACAGGTAGGCACCGGCGTCGACCGACAGCATCAGGGGCGCCAGCTCGGCCATCGGGATGTCGCTGACGTGCGGACCGTGCCAGCTGCCCCAGCACACGTGATAGCGCACCCGGTCCATCGGAATCCCGGAAAGGGCGTGGTTGAGGGCTTCGATCCGCTTCATGCAGAAGCGGCGCCACGAGCGCACGTCGAACTCCCGGCGGTAGGTGTTCCAGATGGCCGGGGTCCAGGCGTCGTCGATCTGCACCAGGAAACCGGCTTCGACGATGGCCTCGTACTCCTGCTTCAGCGCATCGGCCAACGCCCACAGGTAATCCTCGTCGGTGCTGTAGTACTCGTTGCGCTGCCCGACCGCCGCGCTCGCGGGTGCGACGACCGGGAGGAACGCCTCCACCGCGTCGCTGCCCTCCAGCGCGCTGCGCAGGTTCTCGATATCACGGCGCACCTGCGTGGGGTCGTACTCGATCGGACCGGTGCACACCGGCGTCTGCGCACGGGCCGTGGCCACCAGGCTGTTCGTGTTGCCGTACCAAAGCCCGTTCTCGATGGCGTGCGCGTAGTAACCGGGAAAATCGCGCTGGTCCTGACCGTTCAGCGCCTCGGTGCGCTCCGCGGGCCGATGTTCGAAACCGGACAAGCGGCTCGTCACGTACCAGGACCACTCGGGCTTTCCCATCTCGCCGTCGTTGAGCACGTCGAGACCGGCGGCGCGCTGCTGCTCGACGACGTCCGCCACGCTCCGCGGCAGGAACTCGGCGAAGGACTCCGGGTGATGCGGCCGGTCGACCATGGTCCCTTCCAGGTCGGAAGGCCGCGGCAGGGCTCCGGCGTGGGTGGTCAGCAGCCGATTCGTGCTGTGCTCCACGAACTTCCTCCATACCTCGACTCGCCCGTGGCACGAGCCGGCCGCGAAACCACAGCACGGATCAACTCGTGCACCTGTTGTCACCAGGCAACCGATCACACGATGTCAAAGGAACCGGGTCGGCGGACAGCTTCACGAACTCGCCGGGTTCACGACCCCGTCAAGCGCTCCTGTTGCGACTCGGACGCAGCCGCGCCGGAGTGGGCGACGGAACTGGACGACCCGGTGCAACGGGCGCACGAAGTCGCGGCTACTCGCCGACCGGGATCGGTGCCGAGCAGCCGCAGCCGTCGTCGACCGGTAAGCCC
>NZ_JAFRFW010000579.1:0-1777 GCF_017434145.1 Saccharopolyspora sp.
GGCCGCGCGCCGGGCGTCGTCGTTCAGGAACTGGCTGAGGCAACCGCCCAGCTGGGCGTGTCCGGCGGCGTTGGCGTGGAACGACTCCTGCATCGCGTGCAGGGCGCGGTCGTCGTACTGCAGGCTCTCCCAATCCACCGTGAGCCGGGTGAACCACTCCTCGCCCTGCCCGGCGGGCGACGCCTGCCCCGGCGGAACCTGTTGCGGCTGCCCCTGTTGCGGTGACGGACCGGTGCACGCCTCGTGCCCGACACCGGCGCGCGAGAGGTCGAGGAACCGCGCGTCGACCGCGCCTGCGGCTTTCCGCAGCCCTTCGGACAGCTGCGGCACACCGGTGTCCCTGATCCACCTCAGATCACCGGTCTGGAACGGGCAGCCGGACAGGTTCTGCAGCTGCGGGGCGATCTCCGGGCCGACCGGCGAAGCGTAGGACTGCACGACCAGCGAATAGCTCTGCGGCGTGTAGCCCGCCCGCTCCATCACCGAGCGCACGTCCCGCAGCGCCGAGACGACCTTGGGCCGCATCTGCTCCACCCGCTGCGGCCAGGTCTTGCTCAGCTGTGCCGAGCAGCCGCCCGGCACCCGCCGCGCCCACGCCTGCACGCACCGGTTGACCGCGTCGGTGAAACCCGGATCGTCGTTCGCGCCGACCTGCACCACGACGTCGGTGATCCGGTAGCGGGAGGCGAGCTCGGCCAGCCGGGCGGCCTGCGAGCCCTCGGCGTGCTCCGGGCTGGGCTGCAGGCCGACCAGCTTCGCCTGCGCCCCCGAGCAGGCCAGGTTGAACCGGCTCACCCCCGGCGGCAGCTGCAGCTGGTGCACCGCCGCGGCGGGCGATCGGTGGCACCAGTCGTCGTTGGCGCCGTTGGTGCCCGCCTCGTAGTTGCCGCCGCCTTCGCCGGACAGCGTGCTGTCGCCGAGCGTGACCACCGCGGCGGGCAACCGCTCCGGCTGCTGCGGCAGGCTCGGCACGTTCTGATCGCTGACCAGGATCGCGAGCGCCAGGACGCCGCAGACCGCCAGCAGTGCGAGGAATCTCGACTTGTGCGCCCGCATCGGCGAGCAGTCTATGCGGTGTTGATGAAGCCATCGCCCGTGGCGGTGCCGAACTCGCCGAGCCCGGCACGACCGGCAGGGAGGCCCCGCTGACCTGCGCGTTCGTCCGCATGCGAAAGTTGCGGTCCCGCTGCGGGCGGGGGAGGCGGGCTCGCCGGGGTGGCGATCGCAACACTCGGGCAAGTTCGCCGCGCGGATCGGGAGAAAAATCGGACACCGGTGCGTTGAACACAGGGAGAAGTAGCTGTCTGCCGGGGTTTCCCCGCTTGCGGAGGTTTGCAGTGCCCATACTCCTGCTGCTGCTGGCCATCGGCCTCGTCGAGATCAGCGTGCTGGTGCTGGTCGGCAACGCGGTCGGTGTGCTGCCCACGATCGGGCTGCTGCTGGCCGGCGGCGTGCTCGGCAGCTGGCTGATGCGCCGCGAAGGCGCCCGCACGCTGCGCGCCTTCAACGAGGCCGCGAAGCTGCGCAGGCCGCCGGAGCGGGAACTGTCCGACGGGGTGCTGATCGTCGCCGGCGGCGCGCTGATCGTGCTGCCCGGTTTCGTCAGCGACGTGCTCGGGCTGCTGTGCCTGCTGCCGCCCACCCGCGCGCTGCTGCGCCGCTGGATGCAGCGCAGCGCGGAGCGCCGGGCGCAGCGGGTGCGCGAGCAGGTGCGCACGGGCGCGGCTCCGGGGTGGGCCGCACCGGGATGGGGCGCCGGATTCGCGACCGGTTCGCC